>NZ_CP073653.1:3910000-4210000 GCF_018223745.1 Clostridium beijerinckii | reverse complement strand
AAGCAGTTTTTAAGAATTAATGAAGTGAGAATTATGGAAAAGTTAATTCATGAACTAAGTAAAGAATTTGAAGACATAATTATTGTCACAAATAAGCCAGAAGAGTATAAAACAGCAGAAAACGGAATAAGAATAATTAGCGATGAAATAAAAGATATTGGTCCTCTATCTGGAATCTATGGTGGGCTTAAAGAAAGTAAGAGTAAATATGTATACTTTATAGCTTGTGATATGCCTAATGTAAACTTAAAGTATATTAAGTATATTAAGAAAGTGCTTACAAATAGTAAAGCAAATGCTTGTGTTGCTAAAAGGGAGAGTAAGTTTGAGCCTTTTAATGCTTTTTATTCTGTAGATATATTGCCTAAAATTGAAAAACTTATAACACTTAATAAAAGATCTATAGCGGGATTAATTGATATTATAGAGCCCCTTTTTATTGAAGAAAATGTTTTGAAAAAATATGATTATTCTTTTGATATGTTTATGAATCTTAACTCAAAAGAAGATTTAGAAATATATAAGGAACAATCAAAAAAATAACAAGTCCATTTGCCAGTCTACTTTCCATCATACTGCGTCGGCAAATTGACCTAATAGGCCCGCTATGATGGCAATTCATCTCCTTGTCTGATGAAAAATAGCCATGGTAACTTTGGAGTTGTTATTTATTTTCATGTTCCTAATAGAAAGAATAAGCAGGAGGAAAATTATGTTTGATTCGTATGGCAGAAAGATAAATTACTTGAGAATATCAGTCACAGATTTATGTAATTTAAGATGCAAATATTGTATGCCTGAAAAAGGAATTGATAAGATGTGGCATAAAGAGATTCTAACTTTAGAAGAAATAGAAGCTATTACTCAAAGCTTTGTTGAATTAGGTGTAGATAAAGTTAGGATAACTGGAGGAGAGCCTTTAGTAAGAAAAAATATTTTAAAGTTAATTAATGGCATAGGTAAAATGGACGGAGTTAAGGATTTAGCTATGACTACTAATGGAATTCTCTTAAAGGATTATGCTAAAGATTTAAAAAATGCAGGTCTTAATAGACTTAATATAAGCTTAGATACTTTGAATGAAGAAAAGTATTCAAAGATAACTAAGGTTGGCAAAATCAAGGATGTACTTCAAGGTATTGAAGAAGCTAAAAAGAGTGGACTTGCTCCGATTAAATTAAATGTAGTTTTAATAAAAGACTTTAATGAAAATGAAATAGAAGACTTTATAAATTTAACAAAATATGAAGATATAGAAATAAGATTTATAGAGCTTATGCCAATAGGCACTTTGAAGCATTGGTCATCTAATAAATATATTTCTAATGATACAGTTTTAGAAAAAATGCCAGAATTAATAGAAATAAAATCAACAGATATTTCTTCTCCAGCAAGATATTATAAACTTCCAAATGCAAAGGGGAAAGTCGGGCTTATTAATCCTATATCATGTAAGTTTTGTGGAAATTGCAATAGAATAAGATTAACAGCAGATGGAAAACTAAAGTCATGCCTTCACTCAAACTCCGAAGTGGATTTAAAGAAATTGCTTAGAGATGGTAAAGATATAAAGACAGTGATTACCGATACTATTAAAAGCAAACCAAAAGAACATGAATTAGAGAACGGAAATTATATTAATAGAGAAATGACAGCAATTGGAGGTTGATTTTATGGAATTTACTCATTTTAATGAAAAAGGAAGAGCTCATATGGTGAATGTGAGTGAAAAGGATGAGACAAAGAGAGTTGCTATTGCAAGAGGATCAATTAAAATGAAAAAGGAAACTGTAGATTTGATAAAAGATGGCCTTATTAAAAAAGGTGATGTTTTATCAGTTGCTCAAATTGGCGGAATAATGGGCGTAAAAAAGACCTCGGATTTAATCCCTATGTGCCATAATATTTTTATAACAGGATCTGATATAAATTTTAATATAGGTGAAGAAGAAATAGAGATTGAAGCAACAGTTTCAACAGTTGGGAAAACAGGCGTTGAAATGGAAGCATTAACAGCTGTAACAACTGCAGCCCTTACTATATATGATATGTGCAAGGCTGTTGATAAGGATATGGTAATAGAAAATGTTAGATTAATAAAGAAAACCGGTGGAAAAAGTGGAGAATATATAAGGGAGATTTAAATAAAATGATGGCTAAAGTATTATCAATAAATATTAGTGAAAAAAAAGGTGTTATAAAAACCCCTATAAAAGAAGGAATTTTCATAGAAGAGCATGGCTTAAAAGATGATGCTCATGCTGGAAAATGGCATAGACAGGTAAGCTTATTAGCTCAGGAAAGCATAGATAAAATGATTAAGATGGGAATAAGCGACTTAGATGCTGGAAAATTTGCAGAGAATATAACAACTGAAGGTATTGTTCTTCATGAATTGCCTGTTGGGACAAGATTAAAAATAGGAGAAACAATTCAAGAAGTGACACAGATAGGAAAAGAATGCCATAAAGGCTGCGCTATAAAAAATCAAGTTGGCACGTGTATTATGCCAACAGAAGGAATTTTCACAAGAATAATAAAAGGCGGAGTTATTAGAGAAGGAGATTCTATAGAAATTTTATAGTGGCTAGGCATCAGATAAAAGAGCAAAGGAATTTATTCAAGAATATTGAGAAAAGCTAAAGCAAATCCATTTGCCTAAGGAGATCGTTATTTTGAATTTTGCGGACAAGGAGTTAATATCCCTTGTATCCACATTAAAACCCACTACCATTTGTAATGGACTTGAATAGCGTCCTACAGATGGTAGTGGGTTTTTATGAGTAAGGGTATTCAATTTTTAGTCTCTTTTCTTAAATAAAGTAAAAATACCTATGACAATAAATATTATAGGAATAAAATATTGCGAAGCATAAGATCGGATATATTTATAAATATCGCTATCTATAAAAACTTGATTTAAGATAGATAAGATTCCAAGAATAATTAAAAAGGAACCCAATATTACCCAACCTTGTCTGTTAATTCTTCCGTTCCATGTAGGAGTTACGCTGTAAGAATTTTCTGTGTTAACGTAATTCTTAAAAATAAATTCAGAATCAGGAACATATTCTCCACGTTTAATTTTGTTTGAAACAGCAAATGTATCAAAAAAAGTATAAAACCATATGCAAATTTTAATTAAATGAGATAAGAAGCCAAGTCCTATAAAAGACAAAATAGGTCCAATAAGCATATATAAGAATAAAACTTGGACTCCCTTTTTGATTAGTCCATGATACATATATCCAACGCCAGGAATGCAGGCAGTTATAAAAGTGAGAAAACTATTTCTATTGTCCATATTTTCACTCTCCTAATTGTTTTATAAAATTAATAATAGAATGTTGATTAATTTCAGTAACTACAGCTTTGTCAAAAAAACGTGATTCAAAGTTTGTAATGTGTACCTGAAGACTAGTAATACTAAGAAATATAATAAATAAACCCGCAGCAATTAAAGCGTAGGAAGGGATTAGATCATTTCTTTTAGAACCAGGAAGCTGCTTTTTATGAAGTTTTTGCATTAGTTTTTTATTATAGTCATCAGATACAGTTATATTTTTAAAGGAATTAATAATTATAGTATCAAGATTATCTCTTTTGTTCTGCATAAAATGGAACCTCCGTTTCAATAATACTTTTTAATTTGTTTTTAGCTCTATAAATTCTCCCTTCAATTGTTTTTAAAGGCAAGTTTAATATATCTGCAATTTCTTTTTGAGTTAATCCGATATAATAATATAGTACAAGCGGGGTTTTCAAATTTAGTGGCAAAGATTGAATGCTTTGCCGTATAAAATTTTGCTCGTCTATATCCTGAGTAGATTCCTTAGAAAAGATAAAGAGACCAGTTAAAAAATTCTTAATGCTTCTTTTTCTTGTATAATCTATACATTTTGAAGTTGTAATTTTGTATAAATAAGTGGAAAAGGAACTCTCTTCTCTAAATTTATCAATATTATTAAATACGCTTATAAAAACCTCTTGAGATAAATCTTCTGCCTCATAATAATCAGAGGTATAGGAATAGCATAAGGAGAGAATTCTTTTTTTATAAATGTCTACCATGTAAATAAAAGCATTTTCATCTTTGGTTTTCATTTTTTCAACGAATTCTTGCTCCTCCATTTCTTCACTCTCCACTATTTATTTTAATGATTCCATTATTTAATTTAGCTTTAACTACGCCCTCACCAGTACCGATATTTTTAGAAATTCCAGAGTTGACTCTTTTTTCATCATTTATTTTGCATGTACCATGGTTTATATCTGTATTGATTGATAAGTTTTTGTCTTTTGAGTCTAAAGAGATTGAACCATTATTCATAGAAATATCAATATTTTTACATAAATTATTGTTTAAATCTATTTTACCATTTTCTAACTTTAGAGACGAATTAGGAATGTCACCTTGTAAATCAAATTTTCCATTAGATGCATTTATATTTAGAGCATCAAGTCTTATATCACTATTACTATCTACATTAAGGTTAGTCCCCTTTATAGAAACATCATATCCTTCAGGTAAATAGATAGTGGCTTTAATTGAGTCTATATCATCATCCACAATTTTTAGTGTGTAACCATTTGAATCAGTTATTGGATTCAATTCATAATCCTTTGAAGCATTATCTTGCTTTACATATAATTCAGTATCTATAGTTATTTTATTGTCAGTTGCTTTTTCTATATTCAGTTTACCATTTACTGTTTCAAAATTTAGGTTACTACCAATAGGATCTAAAGTGATTTTTTTATCAATAGATTGTAAGTTTTTACTTGTAAAGATATTATCAAAGAAATTTGTATCTAAATTAAAGGAAGAATTACTTTGTTTTATATTATTATAAATGTCTATAGATATATTTGTGAAAAAGAAAACTATTATTATAAGAAAAACGAGACCACTTATTCGTATTCTTTCATTTTCTTTTTTGACTAAAGTGTAATACAAAATTTCTATGCCTATTAAGATAATAATTATTGGCCAAAATTTTATGAGTTTTCTTCCTAAATCTGGATTGTTAGAATTAATCATAATCCAAATGCCTAAAAGTATAAAACAGATAGCAGAAGTTGTTGTACCTATTTTTCGCATATAAAAATCCTCCATGAATTTTATTTTCATATATTTAGACGTAAGAGATATATATAATCCCACGTTTAAAATAAAAAAAATTAAATATATATAGAATACACCTTTGCCAATACCTATATAGAGTATATATCAGAGATGCGCATGGGGAAAATTATTATGAACGAAATTGTTAAAAGCTTGTAATCTAATGAAATAATGACTTTGTATGAAAAATTAAAAATATCATAGGAGGCTTTTTAATGTCATGAAAAAGAAGGAAATAGAATAAATGATTATGAAATGGTTAAATTGATAGAAGAAAAGCTTTGAAAATGATATAATAGCAGTAAGAAATTAGAGGAAGCTAGGTGAGTATTTTATGTTGTATCATGCATCGGGAGAAGTAGTAGAATTTCCAGAAGTAAGAAAAAGCAAATATACTAAAGATTTTTCATGGGGATTTTATTGCACAAATAATTTTGAACAGGCTAAAAAATGGGCTAAAAGAAATAGAGAGCATGCTACAGTTAACTATTATACTTACAGAGAAAATAAGAATTTGAATATATTAAAATTTGAAAAGATGACAGATGAATGGCTAGATTTTATTGCAGCTTGCAGAAAAGGAAATATTCATGATTACGATATAGTAGAAGGCCCAATGGCTGATGATACTGTTTGGAATTACGTAAATGATTTTTTAGCTGGTGAAATTACTAGAAATATTTTTTGGGAGTTAGCAAAATTTAAATATCCTACTCATCAAATTAGTTTTCATACATTGAAGGCATTGGATTGTCTTAAGTTTGAGAGGAGTGAAATTATAAATGAATGATGTTGAAAAAGATAATTTATTTTACGTTTGCTCGCTTATAGAGTATATAGGAAGGAAAACTAAAAATAGAAGATCAACTATAGTAAAAATGATAGGAAAGAAAGAACTAGAAAGACAGTTAGAACTTGCAGAAGTTAATCATTGCTTATCATTTGAGGAAGTGTCAGATGAGATAATAGAAGAGTTTGATATTAAAGAAGGGGATTTTGATTCAGTAGGTTTGTGCAAATATACTGTTCCAAGTTTTCAAGCTATAGGTAAAGAATATCAGAGATTAATAATTGATGTTCTTTCAGAAGAAAATAATGTGATAGATGTGCTATATTCGGTATTTGAATCATTTATTAGTGATGAAATATCAGACTTTAACTCATCGGTATATTATAGTAGTCCAGAATATTTGAAGTATTCTTATTTAGAAGGCAAATTATTAGTATGATCGGAAAGATGATTTTAATAAAAATTGTATGACTTGATTTATGAATAAATCATTTTGATGTTATATTCTAGATATAGTAATTGCATTTGAACAAGAATCTTTGCTGTTTTTTTATAAGTCAGTATTATTATACTATTATTAGAATACGTGGATTAAAGCTTGTATCATCTAGCAAAAATTATATTAAAGGATTAAAAACATTAGGATTACATGATTTTTAATTTTATTGTGGTGCTTATTTATAATTGAAATTGAATCTATTTTTAAAGTTAATATTACAAACGGTGTAGAGCTGTCAAAATGAAACTCATGAAGATTTATAATTTAGATTTTCGTGGGTTATTTTGCTTACGGGTTTTGGAGTTAAAACTTTTCTTTCATTTATGTTATACTAATTATAATTAATATTTAGGAAATTATGGGTTTGTATTACAAATAAGGTTGTTAATATAAACTGTAATACCATATGAACAACAGCATAATATTTACTTTGGCGAGATATATACATAAGTTCAGATCTTAGTTGATATAGATTTCAAATTTAAGAATTCAACTTATTGGATGAATGTATTTACAAAGTTGCTAAAACTTTGAGTTCATATCTTCACTAGAAATCATAAATATATTTGTGGAGAAAACATTTGAAAATGAGCTGCTAAAGGTTGTTAGCTGTGGGTTGTTCCATTTTAGCTTGTCAAACTGAAAGTTGGAGTATGCTAAAGTGGTTACAACCTGCTGCTTAGAACCTTCAGCGGTATTTTCATAGCTTTTCGGAACAAAATATTTATGTTTTCGGTAAGTTATCACATAAATTTAGTTTTAGAGTTGGATATCTATCTATGCTTATAAGAATTTTAAAAGATCTAAATGAAGATTTTAGTTGAGAATATTTTTATTAGATTTATATTATAGATAAGAGGTATAACATGAACCAGTTTGATGAGCTATTGTGGAAAAATGAAATAGAAACAAATAAAACAGTGTCAAAGGCGATGCGTATTGTTTTGTATTTTTGCTTTGCAGCAGGATTTTTAAATTTGATTCATGTATTTGATGCCGTGCAGAATGTTATGGTAAAAATGAATGTATTACTTATAATTCCTCTTTTGTTGCCAACAATTTTGGTAGATATATTTGAACTTAAGAAAGCATGGACAAAGTATTTAATACTTACTTGTGCTGTGATTTCTACAGGAATATGCTATACATTATTAACCTTTCAAACAGTTTTAATGTTTGTCATTCCAACAATATTAGCTTCTATGTATTTTAGAAAGAAACAGCTTATAGTAGTAATTATTGAATCAGTATTTAATATAGTGATGGCTCATTTACTTAGCTTTTATTTTTTGATGGAACCATGGGTTGAACCCTTTACTGGATTAAAAAATATAATGCTATATGGAGCTGTGCCAAGAATACTTCAATATTTATGCTGTGGAAGTTTGTTTTATATATTATGTAATCGTACTTCTGGACTCATGCTCAATTATCATAAGTTTATAAAAGATAAAGAGGTTTTTGAACTAGAAAAATCTATTGCTCTGCAGAAGATAAAATATGAGGAGCGGGAGCAGGTAAGCAGAGATATACATAATAGCGTTGGTCATACAATAATGGCAGCGATTATGAGTTTGGATGCAGCAGAAGCAGTTTACAATATGGATTCTAAAAAAGCAATTGAAAAAATAAAATTTGCTAATATAAGAATGCGTGAGAGTCTCGAAGCCATTAGAAAAGCAGTACGTGGGGTAAACACAAAAGAAAATGGACAAACCATAGAAGATGTGATGAAATTAATAAATGCAAATGTTGCGAAATTAAAAAAGGATTTTAATCTCAAAATAAGAACTAAAATTGATTATAGTGAACAGCAATTAAGAACGCAGATTATTAGTATCGAAAGAATTGACTTCTTAATAGGAGCATTGCAGGAACTAGTTACAAATAGTGTAAAGCATGGAAATGCAACGGCTATTATTGTTATTATAAATGTAGATAGAAATAATATAAATATAATAGTTCAGGACAATGGAACAGGTATAGAAAGTATGAGAAATTATGAGGAATTATTGGACTCTGGATTTGGAATTAAAAAAATCAGAAACTACTTAATTTCTATAGGTGGGATTTTAAAAATAGAAAATCAAGAAGGACTTCTGGTAATTCTAAAAATTCCAACAAGAGCAGGTGATAAGAATGAATAAAATTAGAATATTGATAGTAGATGATGAAAAACTTCTTTTAGAAAGCCTTGAGTTAATCCTATCTATGAATGAATCTTTTGCAATAACAGGATTAGCGCATGATGGAAAAGAAGCATTAGATATTTTAAAGAAAGAACAAGTAGATATAGCATTAGTAGACTTAAATATGGAAGGAATGTCTGGACAGGAATTGATATTAAAGGTAAAAGCAGCATATCCTAAGATTAAAATACTTGTTTTGACAACTTTTTATGATGAAGAAAACATTGTGAAGGCAGTGATACATGGGGCAGATGGATACTTATTAAAAGATGCAGGAACAAAAGTCATTGTTCAAGGAATTTTTAATGTTATGAATGGCCAAAGCATGCTTGATAGCAAAGTAATGACTGCATTAGCAAATATAATGTCAAAATGCTCAAATGAAAATACAGATAAAAACAAATATCATAACGTTGACTTATTAAAAAATTTAACTGAAAGAGAAATAGAGATTTGTCAGTTGCTTTCGGATGGATATACAAATTCTCAAATAGCAGAGTTCTTATATATTTCTGAAGGTACAGTAAAAAATTATATAAGTACTATTTATGATAAAACGGAAATAAAGGATAGGACAATGTTAGCCTTAAAGCTTGCAAAAATATTTTCTTAATAATTAAACATGACCAGAGTCATATGAAAATAATGACTCTGGTTACTTTTTTATGAATGATATTTTAGTTATTCTATAGGAAATAAGGTAGAAATGAGGAAAAAGAAATGAAGAGAAATAAATCAGTTAAAGCATTTGGAATTATTTTTGTGATAACCGCATTACTTATTTTTATTAATCTTATTCCAACTCTTAGCTTAAAAACATCAAATATGCACATTATTGAAGGGGAATGGGTGAATGTTTATTATGAAGATGAAGAAGCAGCAGCTAAGGATGTTTTTCAGTTAGCTAACGCAAGAGCTGGTGAATTAGCTAAAAAATTAGGATTTAGTGAAAAGCAAAATATTAATATTTATATTTATGACCATCAGTCTACAATGCAAATGAAAAAATATGGGCTAATAGGGCCAATGTTAGGGCTAGACTGGTATATTGGTGACAATATAGGAACGAATGTTATACTAACATCGCCTGCAAATCCAGGAAAGGTCCATGACTATGATAATAATAAGCAAGCTGCTTTACATGAAATGGTTCATGCCTATGTAAGTATACTAAATCCACATATTAGATTATGGTTAACTGAAGGAACGGCTTTATATTTGTCCAATGCAGAGCCTTTTTACAAAAGATATGCCTATAATATGCACATTCCAACTTTTTCAGAAATTAAGACTAGCAATCCAGTTGAATTTTCAAAGATGGGAGGTTACACCTTTGCCAATACCTATATAGAGTATATAGATAAAAAATATGGTTGGGAAAAATTAATGCAGATAATTAAAACAGAAGATTATGAAACGGTATTTGGAAAATCTGATGAAGATATATACAATGAATGGGTGGATTATATTAAAAATTATTATCAATGAAATAGTTAAGAGGTTGTGAATGGCTTATAATCCAATTGAGATTATGGCTTTTTGGGGAAAAATAGAAATATTATAGAAAGCATTTTTATGTCTATTTAAATATGTATCCTTGTACATTGCATGGATATACAAGGGGCGATAAGGTAAATAGCTTGTATAAAATACAGTAAAGTTTATAAACAAGACTTTACTGTATTTTCATAGCTTTTCGGAATCAAAATATTTATAATTTCGGTAATTTACCACATGAGTCTAGTTTTAAAGTCGGATATCGATATAGATAACACAATCATAAACTATACTTAGACTATGAAGTATCTCCCAACCAGAAATGAGTAATATACTTTTGTGGAATGTTTCATTGGTAATTTTGATGGATGTGATTCTTTGGCTATAAGTTGTTCCAAATGTGCTAGTTCAAAGTTTGTTCTTTGAGGCTAGCACTTTGTGTGCAACTTTATAGCCTTAGAATCACCCGTCAGAATTGCCTAGAAACTGGAACAAAAGTATGTTATTCATTTCGGCGAGTTATATACATAAGTTCGGTCTTAATTTGCAATAAATAAAATACTAGAAAGGAGAAACATTTTTATGGAACAGGCATTGAAAATGAGCTGGTAAAAGCTCTTAATTGTAGGTTGTTCCACTAATGCTTGTCACAATGAAATTGGGAGCAAGCTTTAGTGGGGAAACCTGCAATTTAGCACTTTCAGCGAAATTTTCATAGTCCTGTGAAATAACAATGTTTCTCCTTTCGGTGGATTATTGCATAAGTCCAAGTCATATATTGTTTATCTATAAATAAATTTAAATTATTTTATTGTTGCAATGTTTTTTAATTTTTCAGTGGAGCTGGTTATTTCTCCAATGGAAGCAGTTATTTCTTCTGTAGCAGCAGCCTGTGAATCAGCAGCTAAGCTTGATTCTGATATTTCACTTTCTATATGTAAAATTGATTCTTTTATTTGAGACATAATGTCTGATATTTTCTTACCTGACTCACTACTAAGTAGTGCTAATTTTTTCATTTCGTTTGCAACTACACTAAATCCACGGCCAGCATCACTTGCTCTAGCAGCTTCTATAGCGGCATTTAACGCTAGCAAATTAGATTGAGAAGCAATATTTTGAATTGATATAAGTATTGAATCTATATCTTCTAACTTTTTATTAGTAGCTTTTGTATAATTTACTACGTTAGTTATAGTTGAGGCCAATTTTTGAGAAGAACTTGCTATTTCTTCAAGACCCGCATTAGTTTGCTCCATAGAATTGAAAATGTTTTCTGAAGAATCCTGAATAATTGCCTGCTTTTCAAGGCTTTTTGCAACACCAACAGCTCCAAAGACATTTCCATTATCATCAATAAGTGGATAGCATATACCCTGGAATACAAATCCAAATATCTCTTTTGGTAAAATATTTGAAGTAACTCTCTTAGTCCTCATAGCTTCAAGGTATGGATCACCTTCTTGGATCCTATCGTTTACACTTAATTTCATTGGTATTTTTTCATTAGGATAATAAGCTATAAATTTTTCAGTGTCTGTAATTGATATGGCTATATCTTCTCTAAGCATGTCTTTAAGTAATGGAAGTACATCTTTTAGTGAGTTGATTATTTCTCTGTTCATATTATCTCCCCTTATAATTAATTAGTTATTTCATATTATACAACATAATTATACAAATTCCATAAATAATGTAATAAAATGAAATTTTTTGTATAAAATGCAGAAATATTAGTTTTACATATAGATAAACTAATTATAAGTTAGATTTACACCAAGAAATATATCTCAACTAGAAATAAGAATTATGCTTTTGTGAAATGTTTCATTAGAAACTGGAATAACAGCATAATACCTATTTCGGCGAGCCATATACATAAGTTCAGCTCTTAGTTGGAATATTTACATATGATGCATTATTTGAAGTTCCATTAAATAGTCATACTTTGAGGAAACAGATAAATCTACCATCTTTGAGACTAAAAAAGCTGTATCATCAAGTTTCATATTTTTTATATCAGCATATTTAGTTATGTTGTTTATTGCAGACATAGTGTTTTCTTCTGAATAAATAAAACTTTGATTAATATAACGACCTTCACGCAAATTTTTAAATTTTAACTGAGGAATTTTTTTCTCAGAGAATACACCGAAACCTTTGACATTTAAATTTTTAGTCTTCATATATTCGGATAAGGAGAATAATAAACACATAGTATTATGTTCTGTAATATCTATATTAGTTATATTAGTTATATGTCTATTTACATATTTATCGATATCATAAATAGAGGTGTTGAGCTCAAGATAATAAAAGTTTCTGCTCATTAGATATTGTTCATATATTTCAATTTTTTTGGGAGATTTCTTTAATTCTTTTATATCAGATATCATACTATCTGTAAGCTGTTTTGAATATTCGATAGCAGCTATCTTTTTATCTAACTGTTCCTTATGAGACTCTAAAAATGTTAATAGTTTATCATAATCCTTATTTTCATCAAGTATATTTTTGATATCTTCTAATGGAATTAACAGAGTTTTATTTAAATATCGAATCACATCGATTATAAAAAGTTGATCATAACTAAAATATCTATATTTAGTGTCTGGTGAAATATAGCAAGGTTTTAGCAAATTTAAATGGTCATAATGACGCAATATCTTAGTTGATATATTCATATAGCGAGATACTTCTCCGATTGTATATAGATTTGTCATTTTTTTCACACTCCACTATTGACTTTACCATTATGGCAACGTTTATATTAATAGTATAAAGTAACTTTTGTACAAGAGTCAAGAAAATTGGAGGTTAACATGAGTAGTATAAAAGTCATAATAGATAATATAGAATTATGCGCTGATGAAAATAAAACAATTATGCAAGTAGCTGAAGATGCTGATATTTATATTCCACATCTTTGCCATCATCCAGATCTTCATGATGTTGGAGGATGCAAATTATGTGTAGTTGAAATATCAGGAAAAAATGATATACAAACAGCATGTACAACGAAAATTGAAGAAGGAATGATTGTTAAAACAAAATCAGAAAAACTTGATGAGATGAGAAGATTGTCAATGGAACTTATGCTTGCTAACCATGTAGACGATTGTACTACATGTCCAAAGTATTTAAAATGCGAATTGCAATCATTAATTCAATATTTAGGTGTCAGTACTTCAAGATTAAGAAGAACTCTTAATACTGTTCTTGTTGAAACAGAAAACCCATTAATTATTAGAGACTTAAACCGATGTGTAGCATGTGGCAGATGTGTAAGAGCTTGCCATGATATCAGAGGTGTTGGAATTTTAGATTATGATAAAAATGAAGAAGATAGAATTTATGTTGGAGTTAAAAATGGATTATCATTATCAGATGCAAACTGCCGTTTTTGTGGGGCTTGTGTTGAAGTATGTCCAACAGGAGCTCTTCAAGATAAAAAAGGTGTATTCAAAGATGGAAATAGAGATGATGTATTAGTTCCATGTAAGCATGAATGTCCAGCAGGAATTAATGTTCCTAAATATGTTCGTTACATAAAGGACGGAAATTTTGATGAAGCAGCAGCAGTAATTCGTGAAAAAGCACCATTTCCTAAATCATTAGGACTTGTATGTATGCGCTTTTGTGAATCTGCGTGTAGAAGAAAAGATATAAATGGAGCAGTTTCAATACGTGAATTAAAAAGATTTGCATCTGAAACTGATTCTTATAAGTGGAAAGATAAATCATTTAAAAAGGATAAAACTGACAAGAAGGCTGCAATTATTGGATCAGGACCAGCAGGGCTTACAACAGCTTACTATCTTGCGAAACTTGGACATGCAGTAGATGTATATGAAAAACTCCCAGTGGCAGGAGGGATGCTATCAGCAGGTATTCCAGATTATAGACTTCCTAAAGAAGTTGTAGAATCTGAAATAGATGTAATTCGCGAAGCAGGAGTAAATATTATTACTAACAGTAAGGTAGAATCTTTAAAAGAATTAAAAGAGAATTATGATGCAGTTGTAATTGCTATAGGAACAGATAAAGGTGTAAGAATTCCAATCCCTGGGTCTGATTTGAAAGATGTATATGTAAATATTGATTTTTTAAGAAGAGATTTGATAGAGATAGACATTGAAATGAAGAAATCAGTTGTTGTTTTGGGTGGCGGAAATGTGGCATTTGATTGTGCAAGATCAGCAAAGAGATTAGGAGCTGAAAGTGTTGCAGTTGTTTGTTTAGAAGGAAAGGGAAACATGACTGCTAGCGATGAAGAAATCGAAGAAGCAATTGAAGAAGGAATTCAAATTTACAATAGCAGAACTTTTGTGAAAATTGAAGACAATAATGGGAATGCTTCGGGGATAGTATGTCAGGAAGTTGAAGATTTCCACTTTGATGAAAATAAGAAATTAATATTAAATATCAAAGAAAACTCAGAACATTTAATCAAAGGTGAAATGATAATTTTTGCAACAGGCCAAAGAGCAGACCTTGGAGCATTTGAAGAAATTGAGCTTAACGGAAGAGGTCTAGTAAATATTGACGATTGTTATAAAACTAATGAAGATGGAATCTTTGCTGTTGGAGATGCAGTGACAGGAACAGCATCTGTAATTCAGGCAATAGCAGGAGCAAGAAAAGCTGTATCAAGTATTGATAAATATTTAGGTGGAGATGGAGTTATAGATGAAGTCTTATCATCTGAACAGCCTTTAGATCCAATGATAGGAATGGAAGAAGATTTTGCTAAAAAGGAATGTAGTCATTATAAATGTGTTCCGGTTGATAAAAGAATAAATAATTTTAATTTAATGACAGTGGGATTTGATACAAAAACTGCACAATGTGAGGCTTCTAGATGTCTTCAATGTGATTTGCGTCCAAAACTTACAAAGGCAAAATTCTGGACTGAATATAAGGTGAAGTAAAGGTGGTGAAAAAATGCTAGCAGAAAATATAAAAATATCAGGACATGGAATAAAAGATACTAATCTCATAGATAGATGGCAAAGCAGGGAATGGGAAGAATTAGCGTGTCTTTTTATTGATGATAATAGTCAAAGTGAAAATATAAGATATTTATTAGAACAGCACATAAGTAAGGTTATTGATGGAATTAAAATATGCCAAAAGGAATTAGGAATAGAGAAAGTTAAAATTTATCTTAGTGAATGTTATAGTAATTTCAAAATGCAATTAGAATCATATGAAATAGAAGTAGTGCTAGTTGGGAATAAGAAAGCTTTTGAAAAAGATGCATTTAATGAAATAACATTAGTACATAATGCAGAAACAATGTATGCACTTAAGAATTCATTGGAAGAAAATTATATCCCTAAAAAGATTATTTCAATAGCTGGAGATGTTAAAAATCCTGGAATCTATGAAATTCCGATTGGAACATCTTTAAGGCAAATTATAAGTGAATATGGCGGCGGAACTGAATCTGAAAAAGCAATAAAATTTGTGCAGGTAGGCGGAAATACAGGTGCTGTTTTCACAGAAGAAGAATTAGACACTCCATTCTTATATTCAAACTTGATGGAAAATGGGACAATGTTAGAAGTATCAAAAATAGAAGTTTATAATATAGATACGTGTGTTGTGAATTGGGTAACTCAAAAAATGCTAGATAACAGCAAAGAGACATGCGGGAAATGCGTATATTGCAGGGAAGGGATTTACCAATTATACAAAATCATTAAGGATGCAACTGAAGGAAAAGGTAAAGAGAGTGACATTAATTTAGCTATCCAGTTAAGTGAAACAATCAAAATCGGAACCTTATGCGATTTCGGAAGAACTGCTTCTAATCCATTATATACAGCTATTAATAAATTTAGAGATGAATTTGAAAAGCATATTGATAGAAAAATTTGTAGTACACTAAATTGTATAGCTTATGCTAATTATTTTATAGATCCAAAGCTTTGTAATGGCTGTGGCGATTGTATGGATTGTCCTCAAAAAGCAATCAAAGGTGGAAATAATCTAATTCATATAATTGATATGGATTGTTGTGATAAATGCAAAAAATGTGAAGAGATATGCAGCGTAAAAGCAGTAAAAAGATATGGCTCAGTAAAACCTAAATTGCCAGCAGAACCAATAGAAGTTGGAAGTTTTGATGAAGGTGCTTTAGGCGAAAAGAAAGGCCTTGGACTTGGAAGAAGACGAAGAAAATAGCTCATAATCAAAAATTAATATATATTTTTAATCAATAATTAAATTTGGGAGGTAACAAATATGCGTGAAATGGAATCAGATGTAATTATCGTAGGTGGAGGAGCATCAGGACTTGCAGCAGCAATTGCAGCAGCAGAACAAGGAGCTGAAGTTATAGTATTTGAAAAAGCAAATACTACTGGTGGGTGTGCTAATATGGCAATGGGTCTTTTAGGAGTAGAGACTAAAATGCAAAAGGAAAGACTTGTTGATTGCACAAGAGAGGGAGCATTTCAAAAATTCATGGATTATACTCACTGGAGATCAGATGCAAGGCTTGTAAAAAATTATATTTATAAATCAGCAAGTACAATTGAGTGGCTAGAGGCTATGGGTGTAAAATTTGCGCTACCATCAAAATATTTCCCAGGTTCAGAAGCAACTTGGCATATTGTTCAGCCAAAGACAGGAGCACCTGGACTTAGAGCAGCTGCAACAATGATTAAAGCAATGACAGACAGAGCAGAAGAATTAGGTGTTAAAATCTGTTTAGAATCACCAATTCAAAGTTTAATAAAAGATGATGGTGAAGTTATAGGAGTAGTTGCAAAGGATAAAGATGGTGAAATTGAAGCATATGGTTCAGCTGTAATTATTGCTACAGGCGGATTTGGAGACAGTCCTGAATTTATTAATAAGTATACAAAATTCGAATGGGGAAAAGATTTATTTTCGTATAGAATTCCAGGACTTACAGGTGATGGAATCAGCATGGCATGGGATGCTGGAGCTGCAAGAGATAGAATGGATATGGAATTAGTTTTCTTTGCACCTAATACAGGTGGATATGCTCCAATTGAACTTCCATTTAGACAACCAAATCTTTTCGTAAATCTAGATGGTGAAAGATTCTATGATGAAGCGGTAGTTGAAAATCCAGTATTCTCAGTTAATGCTATCTGTAGACAAAAAAAAAGAACAGCTTTCTCTATTATAGACGAAAGTATAATGAAAGAATATGAGAAAAATGGCTTAGACTTAATCAATGTTGTTACTTCTAATATAAGTATGGATGATTTTAAACAAGAAATGAATGATCTTATTAAAAATGGAAATGATGTTTTATTTATAGCAGATTCAATTGAAGAATTAGCAGAAAAAGCAGGAATTGATAAAGAAGGTCTTGCAAAGACATTAAATGAATATAATGAATGTTGTAAATCAACTGATACATTATTTAATAAGAATCCAAAATACCTAAAACCATTAGTTGGTCCAAAATTCTATGCTTTAAAATTTGCTCCAAGTGCATATGGAAGCTTAGGTGGAATTAAAATCAATTATAAGACAGAAGTAATTGACAAAGAAGATAAAGTAATACCAGGATTATTTGCAGCAGGAACAGATGCAAACTCTATCTGTAATCCTGACTATGTGTTTGTACTTCCAGGAAATACTCTAGGATTTGCAGTAAATTCAGGTAGAATAGCAGGAGAAAATGCAGTTCAATATATAAAAGAACACTTTACAGAAGAATAGAAAAGCTTAACTGCTTTTGTGGTGGATTTGAAATAGTATAATTCATCTATTATAGATAGGCAACATATAGTTTAGAATCATGTGATGATTTACCGAAATCATAAATATTTTGATTCCGAAAAGCTATGAAAATATCGCTGAAGGTTCTAAGCAGCAGGTTGCACCCACTTTAGCATGCTCCAACTTTCAGTTTGACAAGCTAAAATAGAACAACCTACAGCTAAGAACCTTTAACAGCTCATTTTCAAATGTTTTCTACACAAATATATTTATGATTTGCTTAAAGTTCAAGCAATTTTGTAAATATGGTTATCTAATAAGTTAAATATTTAAATTGGATATCTATAAGCCCCATGAAAATCTAGAATTTAGATTTTCATGGGGCTTTCTTTTAAAAGATTTATAGAAATACTCTTATTGATAATATTGATTGATTCTGGAATGCCTAGTATTTCTTAAAGTCCAATTTAGTAGATCCTACATAAAAAGATCGTTGTACATAAGTAGTTAGTGAAAAGTATAAACTCTTAAGCAAACATGATAAAAAAGTGAAAATATATGATATTTATTTTGCCACTTCTAGAGGTAAATAAGCGACTTTGTTTGCGAGATCTTATGTTATATAATACAGGTGTAAACGATAAGAGGAAGGAGGAAAGAGATTAGATGGATAAAGAAAATAGGAAAAAACCTAAGCATCATGTTGCACCCAAAACAGGTTTTTTAAATGATCCAAATGGATTAGTACAATTCAAAGGAACATATCATGCTTTTTATCAATGGTTAGAAGAAGTTACACCACAAGGGGCAAAATGCTGGAGACATTGTGTTTCTAAAGATTTAGTTCACTGGGAAGACAAAGGGATAGCATTAAAACCAGATATGTGGTATGACAAAAATGGATGCTATTCTGGAAATGGAATTGTATTTAATGAAAAAATCTATCTGTTTTATACAGGAAATGTAAGAAAAGAAAATGGAGATAGAGAAACTTATCAATGTTTAGCAACTTCAGAAGATGGAATTACATTTCAAAAACATGGACCAGTTATCTATCTGCCAGAAGGATATACAGCACATTTTAGAGATCCAAAAGTTTGGAAAGACGAAGAAGAAGATATATGGTGGATGATAGTAGGGGCACAGACCAGTGAAAAGAAAGGAAATGTAGCACTTTTTTGGTCAGAAGATTTATACAATTGGAATTATAAAGGCAATTTGCTTCCAGAGACTATGAACTGGGGATATATGTGCGAATGTCCAGATATGATTCGCCTTGGAGAAGAGTATATCTTAATTGTCAGCAGGCAAGAGAAGAAGATAGAAAATGGAATAGAAAAAGATAGCTGTCATGCAGTATGGATGAGTGGTGAATTTTCAAAAGAAAAAGGAACATTTACACCATATAAAGAAGGAATTAGAGTAGATGAAGGATTTGATTTTTATGCACCTCAATCTTTTGTAGATGAAAATAAACGAACATTATATATGTCTTGGATGGGGGGCGGTGAATATGACTATCAAATGTCACAGTTATCTGTAAACGATGGATGGCTTCACAGCTTTACATATCCAAGAGAGTTCATATATAAAAATAATTGGTTATATCAGAAACCAATTAAAGAATTACAATCTTTAAGAAATGATAAAATTGAGAAACATATAGAAAATGAAGAAATAAGTCTAGAAGTTAGGGATTACTATAAAGAGATGGAATTCATTTTAGATGATGAAAATGAATTTAATTGTACTATATTAGGAGCGCTTAAACTACATTACAATTCCAATGATAAGATATTAAATATTAAAAGACTTAATTGGCTTACAGGAGAGTTTGATGAAAAATACTTAAATGTTAACGAAAGTTTAAAAATGCTTAGGGTATTTATTGATAACTCATCAGTGGAAATTTTTATAAACGAAGGGGAAAAAGTTATTTCTAGCAGAGTGTATTTTCAGGATAATGATATCCGAATAAATTCTAATGGAAAATTAAAACTAAATTTGTGGAATTACAAGGGGGAAAATATAAATGAGTGATAATTATGAAAAGATCGCTAAAGAAGTTATTGAAGCAGTAGGAGGCGCAGATAATATTATTTCGGCGGCTCATTGTGCTACAAGATTAAGACTTATTCTTAAAGATAGACAAAAAGTTGATGATAAAGTAGTTGAAGAGATTGATAAGGTAAAAGGATTTTTCTTTACTTCAGGGCAATATCAAATTATTTTTGGTACAGGGACTGTAAATAAGGTATTTGAACAAGTAAGTAATCTTGGCATATCTGGTACATCAAAATCAGAACAAAGCCAAATGGTAGCAGAACAAGGTGACAATAAATTTAAAAGAGCAATTCGTATATTTTCTGATATATTTGTACCAATCATACCAGCAATGGTTGCTACAGGATTGTTTATGGGACTTAGAGGCGTTTTATTACAACAACAAATATTAGCAATTTTTGGATTAACACCAGAAAGCATTCCTAGTTCATTATTAACATTTACTCAAATATTAACAGATACAGCATTTGCATTTTTACCAGTTCTTATTTGCTGGTCATCATTTAAAAAGTTTGGGGGAACACCAATACTTGGTATTATGATAGGACTTATGCTTGTTAGCCCATCACTTCCTAATGGTTGGGCAGTAGCTCAAGGAACAGCTGAACCACTTGTGTTATTCGGTCTTAAGATGTCAGGATATCAGGCATCAGTATTACCAGCTTTCTTTGCAGGATTTATTGGAGCAAAATTTGAGATTTGGCTTAGAAAAAGAATATCAGATACATTTGATTTAATACTTACACCATTTTTGACATTACTTGTTACATTAATTTTTGGATTATTAATTATTGGGCCTATTGCTCATGAAATTGAGGTTTCTCTTGTATACGTTGTAACAATGTTATTTACATTACCTCTTGGATTAGGTGGATTAATTTGGGGAGGAATATCTCAATTAATAGTAGTTACAGGAATTCACCAAGCATTAAGTGTTGTTGAAATTCAGATGCTGGCTCAAACAAACTGGAATCTTGTAAATCCTATAGGTTCTTGTGCAATAGCTGCACAGGCTGGAGCAGCATTTGCAGTAGGTATGAAAACTAAGTCTAAAAAAATAAAAGCTTTATCTTTTCCATCAGTAATATCAGCACTTTTAGGAATTACAGAACCAGCTATATTCGGTGTCAATTTAAGATTTGTAAAACCGTTTATAATGGGACTTGTTGGTGGAGGTGTAGGTGGATTTTTAGCTTCACTATTTAAACTTAAAGCCACTGGTATGGGGATATCTGCTTTACCAGGAATGCTCCTTTATTTAAATAATCAATTTCCATTATATATATTAGTAATAGCGATTTCTTTTGGAGTAGCCTTTGCGCTAACATTCATGTTTGGATATAAAGATAAAGAAGAGCAGTAAGAGAGGAAGCTTATGAAAAATGAAGAGATAAAAACCCTGTTATCTAAGATGACATTGGAAGAAAAAATAGGACAATTAACACAAATTAGAACAAGTTATTATTATAATTCTAATACTTCAGCAACAGGAACGATTTCTAAGCTTAAATTTACAAAAGAGCAAAAATGGATGATAGGAACTGTTTTAGGTAAATTAGATGCAAAGATGATGTTTGAAATTCAAAAAGAATATTTAGATAATAACCGTTTAGGAATTCCGCTACTTTTTATGCATGATATTATACATGGATTTAAGACTATATTTCCTATACCACTAGCGCTTTCATGTTCATGGGATGAGGAATTAATAGAAAAAACTGCAAGAGTTGCAGCAAGAGAAGGCAGTTCTTCAGGATATCAAGCAACATTTTCGCCTATGGTAGATATAGTCAGAGATCCAAGATGGGGAAGAGTTATTGAAAGTTTTGGAGAAGATACTCTTCTTAATAGTATATTCGGAGTAGCCATGGTTCGAGGATATCAAAATGGTGATTTAAAAGATCCAGATACCTTAATTTCTTGTGTAAAACATTTTGCGGCATATGGAGCTGCAGAGGGAGGAAGAGATTATAATACAGTTGATATTTCAGAATGCAGATTGAGAAATGAATATTTCCCACCTTATTACGAAGCTATAAAAGCTGGAGCAAAATCAATAATGTCTTCCTTTAATGTATTAAATGGAATACCAGCTACTGCTAATACATGGCTCTTGCGCAAAATATTAAGAGAAGAATGGGGATATGAGGGTGTCGTGATCTCCGACTGGGGGGCAGTAAAGGAACTAATACCTCATGGCACAGCGGAAAATAGCATAGATGCAGCAAAATTATCATTAAAAGCTGGAATAGATATTGAAATGGCTACTACAGCATATTTTGAAGCTTTACCAGAACTATGCAAAGATAAGAGTATGGAAAAGCTATTAGATGATGCAGTGGAGAGAATTCTTTTACTTAAAAATGAGTGTGGATTATTTGAAGATCCATACAGAGGCATTTCTTATGAAAAAGAAAAGCAAACATTGCTATGTAGTGATTTCAGAAAGGTAGCAAGAGAAGCGGCTTCTAAATCTGCAGTGTTATTAAAAAATTCCGATGTATTACCTTTGGAGCGTAGTAAAAATGTAATATTAATTGGACCATATGCAAGTAATTCATCAATATTAGGCCCATGGTCTTTAGATGGAGACCTTAATGATGTAATTACAATTGAACAAGGATTAATAAATAAGAATATCAGGCTTGAAGGCGTAGAAACGACATGCTTTAATGAAATTTCGAAAGAAAAATCAGAGGAAATAATAGAAAAAGCTAAAAGAGCAGATGTTATTGTATTAGCATTAGGAGAAGAAGAAGAAAAAAGCGGAGAAGCAGGATGTGTTAGCAATATAACTCTTCCAGAAGCTCAAATAAAGCTTTTACGTTGTATGAAAAAGTTGAACAAGCCTTTGATAGTTCTTCTAATAAATGGGCGTCCACTAGATCTTACTAATGTAATAGAAGAAGCCGATGCAGTTTTAGAGTGCTGGTTCCCAGGAACAGAAGGTGGAAATGCAATTGCAGATATTCTATATGGTGATTATAATCCAAGTGGAAAGCTTACTATGAGCTTTCCAAGAGGAGTAGGTCAAATTCCAGTTTATTATAATAATTTAGCAACAGGGAGACCAAAAGAATTACTTAAGAACGAAAAAAGATATAAGTCCCAATATTTAGATGTCCCAAATGAGCCACTATTTCCGTTTGGATATGGGCTGGGATATTCGAAGTTTAAGTATGATAATTTAAATATAAGTAAAAAAGAATTAAGCAAAAAAGAGCGAATATCATGTAGTATTAATGTTACTAACATCGGAAAGTATACTGGTATAGAAACAGTACAATTGTATATGAGAGATAAAGTTGCAGATATTTCAAGACCAGTTAAACAGCTAATTAAATACAAACAAATTATAATTAATCCTAATGAAACAAAAACTGTAGAGTTTACCATCGATGAAAAAGATCTTCGCTATTGGAATGGTGAAAATCAATATAAAAGTGATGAAGGATTATTTGAATTTACATTAGGAAAGGATTCTTCAGAAGGAATTTCTTTTGAGGTAAGATTAATTAGCTAGAATTTAAGCATTTCCCTCATTATTTATGGTGAGGGAAATTCTTTAAAAAATATTTTTAAGAACTGTTAAAATATATATCTATTTTTTCATGTGACCTATCTTTCGTATATAATATAGTAAAGAGTCTTGTACAACAAATATATGGAGGAAAAAATGCATAAAACATATTATCTAATGTTGTAGCAAAAAAAGATGATTATATTATAAAAGTGGAGGATTTATGAAATCAAGACAAGTAATTATGCTTAGAGATTTATTACATAATGAATATGTGCGACCCAATGAATTTATGGAAAAGTTAGGTATCAGCTTAAGGACTGTCAGGATGGAAATACATGAGATAAATGATATATTAAGACATAAAGATATGAGGATAAACTCGTCTTCAGCTAGAGGTTATTTTATTCTTAAGGGAGAGAGAACTCAGTTTTATGAATTTTTAAATAATATGATTTTGAGTTTGAAGAAGGTAGAATTGCCAGAAACACCTGGAGAAAGATTTTTATTTACTTTTATATATTTGACATTTATAAAAGAGCCTATTTCAGTTCAGAACTTAGCAGATATTATGTATGTATCAAAAACAGTAATGATAAAAACTCTAAAGGAAATTGATGAATATTTACGAAATTTTAATGGACTTAATATTGAAAGAACAAAAAAAGGCATCTATTTCCGTGGAAAAGAAAGAAGCATAAGGCATATATTATCTGAAACATTAAATTATAAAACATTTGGATCTATTTTAATGTATAAAGTTTTGAAATTTCAGTTTGGAGAGTCATATAGCAAAATATATGAAATTTTGCAAAAGGAATTACCGGTTATTTTATATAAAAATAATTTGATTCTAATTGATAAATCGGTAGAAGGATTTTTGTTAGATTTATTTATAATGATATATCGTAATAAGGCAGGATTACTTTTAGAACCAGAAACTAGTAGACAGTATCCTCAAGTATTTGAAGATATTATAAATGAAATTGAGGGACTTTTAATTCAAAATGATATTAGAATATCTGAGTGTGATAGAAACTTTTTAAAAGATTGCCTTTTAACTAAAAGAGTATTATATGATGAATGTGTTAAATTGGAGCCAAGAAAAGAAATCGCGGAGTTAACAGAAGAATTTTTATCGATAGTAGATAAAAAATATAATTGTAGCTATTTAAAAAATCCAGAGTTAAAGAAAATGTTAAGCATACATATAGATAAAATGCTTTATCGTTCAGAACAAGGACATTTTGAGCACAATGCATCTATAAGAAATGCAAAGGAATTATATAAGCTTCAAACAGAAATGGCAGATATATTATATAAACTAATTTTTGATAAGTATGGTTATAAGATTCAAGAAGAAGAATTGGGTTTTATTATACTTTATATGGGAGCTTTTGCCCAAACAAAAATAAAAGCAATAATAATAAGTGATATTGGACAAAGTGCAGCTTCGAGTATGGCAAAACAAATCAATAATTACTGTGGTGATAAAATCGAAATAATAGGAAGTTTCTCTTTGAATTATATAAGACAGTACTCCATAGATGTAGATGTGATTTTTACTCCAATACGATTATTTAATGTTACATTACCAAGTAAAACTAAGATTATTTATATTAACTATGTATTGCAGGAAGAAAATATTAAGAGAATACAGGAATTTTTAATAAACTATCATGGAGGTGTAAATGAAGATTAAACTTATAGCATTGGATTTAGACGGGACAGTATTAAACAGTTGTGGTTATATAAGTGACAAAACTCTTACTGCAATTAAAATGGCGATTGAAAAGGGAGTTCAGGTGGTTTTGGCAACTGGGAGAAGTGTTGGATTAATATGTGATGAGATAAAATCAATAGAGGAAATTACATATGCAATATCTTCAAATGGAGCGGCTGTAGTAAATTTAAGAAAAAATGAAATAGTTTTTTCTAACTTTATTACTATAGATATTTTAAAGAAGATAATTAAAATAATTAAGGATTATCCAATCGTTGTTGAGTTTTATTCTAACGGGAATGCTTATATAGATGAAGAGGTTTTTATAAATCCCGTTAAATATGGATTATCAGAAAAATGCTTAAATCTTATGTCAGACAGTCATAATTTAATAAAGAATATTTTTTCGGTAGTTGATGATAGATCAGAATGTGAATGGATAAAATGTGTAGAAAAAATAAATATTCCATTTTTAAAAGATGATATGAAAAATGAAGTATATAATAGTTTGTTATCTATAAATGATAAAGTTAAAATAACCTCATCTGTAGAGGATAATCTTGAGATTAACATTCATAGCGCAAATAAGGGGGCTGGTCTGGAGAAACTAACTGAATTGCTAGAAATAGATTTGAAGGAAATAGCTGCTATTGGAGATAATAATAATGATATAGAGATGCTTCAGATGGCGGGAATTGGCATTGCAATGGGAAATGCAAGTGAAGATATTAAAGCTAAAGCAGATTTCATTACACTAGACAATGATAAAAATGGAGTGGCAGAGGCAATATTGCGAATTTTAGATAAAAATTTGCAATTTAGTTAACTTATATATTGTATTTATGATTTTCTAAGTGGTGCAAAAGTCTAGAGATAGGAATTAGCGGTGCAATAAATATAGAAAAAAGTAGTTTATAAAAGGAAGGCTGGAAAATATGTTTAATTTATTTAATAGGACAAAGTTCAAAATAGTGTCACCAACGGAGGGAAAACTAAAGCCAGTAACATCTGTAATAGATGAGGTATTTGCGTCTAAAGCTTTAGGTGACGGTTTTGCAATTGAGCCTAAACAAGGTGTTGTGTATTCACCTATAGTTGGTGTAGTATCAATGATTTTTCCAACTTTGCATGCAATAGGTCTAAAAGCAAATAATGGAGCTGAAATTCTAATTCATGTTGGTATTGATACAGTCAAACTCAATGGTAAAGGATTCAAAACATTTGTTAGAGAAGGGCAAAAGATAAAAATAGGTGATAAGCTTTTGGAATTTGATATAGAAGAAATAAAAGATAAAGTTCCATCAACTGATGTGATAGTTATATTTACTAGTGGCGAGATATGTGAACTGGTTAATGGCGATATACAGGTTGATGCAGGACAAGCTAACATAGTCAATATTGTTAAGTAAGGTAATGAGGGATAAAAGTTCTGTGAAATAGAATGTTTATAACGGATATGGAACTAAATTATGCGTATTCGATTTTAAAGATTATGCTTTGGGCTGTAGATAAATTTGTGTAAAAACGAAATCTATCTACAGCCTCTTTTATTGATATATTTTTATTTTTGATTAGGCTTTAGTGCGTTTTCAATAGCCTTTAAAATTGTTTTACTGCTATTTGTTGCTCCTGAAACAGTATCTACTTGTAAACTTTGTGCTTTAACTACCATGCTTGGAATAACTTCTGCAGGCTTGCCTCTATCGGTTTTATGTTCTAGTAAATCTATATTTTCAATCTTGTGGTTTTTAACTGTAACTGAAACTTTTGCGCTAATTAAATTAACATCATATGAACCAATATATTTTCCATCGGAAATCTTCGATAAATCTACGTTGTTAATTGTTAATCCTCTAATTGTTGTTTGATAATTTCTAACAGAGATTAGATATTTTCCTCCAACGATGATAACTGTGATAACAATAAGACAAACTACACCTAATAATATTTTCTTTACATTTAACATATAAAATACATCCTTTACTTTTTAATAGATTCTAATAAAAGGCTAATTCCATCTTCTGTTAAATTTATAATATTTCTTTTTCGCATAATAATATTTTATCATAAATTTCCAAATTATTGGGTTTGAGACTTTAAAGATAAATTATTGTTGCATTTTTTTATTATGATTAAGAATAGCTAGAAATTAGGGAATTAGTTAAGTTCTTATACAGTTTATTAGCTTATGGATTCTCTATACATAATATGAAATATTTAATTTATTTTCATGTGCCTTATATGATTCAGTTATAATATGATTAGTCTGAAAATGAAATAGAATTTGTACAAAAATGATAACAAATATATTTTGATATAACTTATAATCAAAGTGTAAATATTTACAAAGCGGTTATAGTATATCATGAAATGGGGGAAATATGAGTTCATATATTTTTGAAACAATTGAGCATGAAGAGAAATATCCAGCAAAGGTGTTTGTAACATCAATTGAACATTCTAGTTTTCATTGGCATTATGATTATGAATTAATTTTAGTTCTGAAAGGATCCCTAATAGTAAATGCAAGCCCCAAGATAACGGTTTTGGAAGCAGGGGATATTGTGTTATTAAATTCAAAAGCAGTACATGAATTACAACGTACTAAGGAAGAGAATTTATGCTTATTTATTCAGATGAATGAGAATTTATTCAAAAATACAAAAGATGATAATAGATCGTATTATTTTTACTTAAACAGCAAGCTTAATGATAAAAAGCCTAAGAACGGATATGATGCATACGTTGCTAATGCTGCTAAAATTGGACTTGAAAGTCAGAGTGATGAAATATTTAACACTTATAGGGTAAAATCTTTAGTTTATATGTTAATAGCGGACTTATTTGAATTCACATTATATGATATTCATCAAAAAGCTGTAGATTTGAAAGAAACAGAAAACACAGAATTGCTCATGCAGGTAATAAACTTTATCCAAAAAAACTGTACAAAAGATACAGTATTAGATGAACTATATAAATTTATAGGATTGTGCGAGAAATCAGTTTATCGTTTCTTAAAGGCAAACATTGGATTATCACCTAAAGATTTAGTACTTAGCAGCAAAATAGAGGCTTCTAAATATATGCTTAAGTTTTCAAACAAGTCAATTAGCTTTATAGCAAATGATTGTGGCTTTTATTCTGAAAGTACTTTTTACAGAGCTTTTAAAAAAGAAATAGGTGTGACCCCTGCTGAATACCGAAAAAGTGGGGCAAGTTTAAATGCGGATCCTAATGTACAAGGCTATTTGCGTTTTGATTTTAAAGAATCTATTAATTTATTAGAAAAATATTGTAAAGGAGATATGTAAAAATGAAATGTACTAAATTAAAAAGATTATCTTATACTGAAAAGGCAAAGGAAATAGTTAACTCTTTAACTTTAGAAGAAAAGGTTTCCTTAATGGGTGGAAATGTTACTCTTAATGATATGCTCTCTGATTTGAGAGATGCTGATGAGCAAAAACATTATAATAGTTATCCTTATCCAGCAGGAGGAATAGAGAAGAATAATGTGCCTCCTATGCTTTTCTGTGATGGGCCAAGGGGTGTAGTTTGTAGTGCAGGAAAAAGCACATGTTTTCCAGTATCAATGCTTAGAGGTGCAACATTTGATACAGCATTAGAAGAAAAAATAGGTAATGCTATAGGTAAAGAAGTTCATGGGTATAAAGGTAACTTATTTGCAGGAGTATGTATTAATCTTCCGTATAATCCAGGCTGGGGAAGAAGCCAAGAAACTTATGGTGAAGAATCTTTTCACTTAGGGGAAATGGGACGAGCATTAGTTAAAGGTGTACAAGACGAAAATGTAATCGCATGTGTAAAACATTTTGCTTTTAACCAAATGGAAATTTCCAGATTTAAGGTAAATGTTGAATGTGATAAACGTACTGAGAGAGAAGTATTTCTTCCTCATTTTAAGAAATGTGTTGAAGCAGGTGCAGCAGCTATTATGAGTTCTTATAATTTATACAAAGGAACTCATTGTGGACATCATGATTACTTATTAAATCAAGTATTGAAAAAGGAATGGGATTTTGATGGATTTGTTATGAGTGACTTTATCTGGGGAGTCAGAGATACGGTTGAAGCAGCTAATGGCGGACAAGATATGGAAATGTGCTGTACTCAGTTTTTTGGAGATAAATTAGTAGCGGCAGTAAAAAACGGACAAGTAAAAGAAAGTAAAATTAATGAATCTGCATTACGTATCGTGCGTACATTGCTAGCATTTGAAGATGCTTATTCAAATGAATATGATGAGAGTTTAATTGGATGTGAAGATCACATTAAACTTGCACTTCAGGCAGCAAGAGAGGGGATTACATTAATTAAGAATGAAAATAATGTATTACCATTAAACAAAGATAAAGCAAGAAAAATTGTTGTGTTAGGAAAGTTAGGCGATAAGGAAGTAATAGGAGATCATGGTTCAAGTCAGGTAAGACCAGCTTATGTTATAACACCATTACAAGGAATTGCAAATGCAGCACCTAAAGCGCAGGTTGTATATTATAATGGCGAAAATTTGGAACATGCAAAAGAATTAGCTAAAGATGCAGATGCAGTTATATTTGTAGTTGGATATAACTATGACGATGAAGGTGAATATATATCAGAAGATGAATTTGAATCTTACACAGGAGCAGTAGGTGGCGATAGAAAAAATTCGTTAGGTCTTCATGAAAATGAAATTAAATTAATACAGGAAGTAGGTCCTGTTAACACCAATTCTATAGCCGTGTTAATTGGTGGAAATATGATAATGATGGAAGAGTGGAAAGAAAGCGTTGGAGCTATAATGATGGCATATTATCCAGGTATGGAAGGCGGAACTGCAATAGGAGAGATTATATTTGGAGATGTTAATCCAAGTGGAAAACTACCATATGTAATTCCATTTAAAGAAAGTGATCTTCCACAAGTAAATTGGGATACAACATCTCAATGGTATGATTACTATCATGGATATACAAAGTTAGAAAAGGAAGGCATAAAACCATCTGTACCATATGGATTTGGACTATCTTATACTAAGTTTGATTTTAGTGATGCAAATTTTGATGCATCTGATGATAGTGTTATCGCTAAATGTACTGTTAAAAATATAGGAAAAATGGCAGGGGATGAAGTCGTACAAATGTATGTCGGATTCAAAAATTCATCTGTAGAGAGACCTGTAAAATTGTTAAGAGGTTTTGCTCGTGTAAATTTACAGCCAGGAGAAAGCAAGGAAGTTACAATAACTTGCCCTAAAGAGGAGCTTTGCTGGTATAATCCAAAAACAGAACAAATGGAATTAGAGAAAATGGAGTATGAGGCGTATATAGGAAGCAGCAGCGCAGATTCAGATCTACACATGGGAAAAGTTACATTGTAATTGTCTCAAATACAAATGAAATGACAGAGTGAAAAGTATTAGTTTAATGATAGTTAATATTAGTTGGTTGATTAGTTAATATTAACTGTACATAAAAATATAATTACTTTACTCTGCCATATCAAGTCATATTTTTATAATATATAAGTTTTAATTAGAATTCAATGCTTTTTGAATAGGAATTATTGAAAACTCAAAAAAATTTCAGCATTTATTATTTATTGATAAATGTGCATCATTAATTAGAACATATATATTCTTGGAGTAATCGTTTAATTACTTTATATATTGAGTACTATGAAAGGAATGAGTATTTTTATGGAAGAAAAAATTAATTTAAAAGAAAAGATTTTTTATTCAATAGGCGATGTAGGATGTAACTTTGTGTATGTGCCAATTACTTCTTTTTTGATGATATATTATACTAATAGCGTTGGACTTGGAGTAGCAGCAGTTGGGACACTAATGCTGATTGCGAGACTTTTAGATGGTGTAACAGATTTATCAATTGGAGCACTTATTGATAAAACTAATACAAGGTGGGGGAAAACAAGACCTTGGATTTTATGGAGTGCACCATTTATGGGGATTGGTTTGATATTATTGTTTAATGTTCCTATGGGGCTCAGCAATGGTGGAAAGCTGATTTATGCATATATCACTTATATATTTTTAGTGTCAATTGTATACACGGCCTCAAATTTGTCATATTGCACATTGCTATCAAGAATATCAAGTAACATACAAGAACGTTCAGTTTTGAGCTCAATTCGATTTGTTTTTGTTATTTCATTTACTATTATATTATCAATGATTACAAATCCATTGGTTGAAAAGTATGGATGGTCAAAACTTGCAGTTATTTATGGAATAATTTCATGTGCATTTCTATTCATAACATTTGCATTTACAAAAGAAAGAAATCAGGATGAAAAGGGAGAAAAATTCAAGTTAAAAGTAGGAATTGGTTCCTTGATGAAAAATAAATATTTTTTACTTATAGCGATTATGTTTATTATTATTTATACAGATATGGGGTTATTTTCAGGAGCTACTCTTTATTATACAACTTATGTATTAAATAATGCTAATTTAATGGGGATGCTTACTTTAGCACTTTATGCACCTATGATAGTTGGATTTGCACTTTTACCTAAGTTCATAAGTAAATTTGGTAAATGGAAAGTTATGATGTTTGGATTTCTAGTGAAATTAGTAGGTGTTATTATTATGGCAATTAATCCTGCTTCTTATGAGCTTGTTATGGCAGGAAGCATTATAAAAGGGTTTGGTATGGCGCCTCTAATAGTTGGAATTTTCGCAATTGTTGCAGATGCTGTAGATTATGGAGAATGGAAAACAGGAATACGTGCAGATGGATTAATTAACAGTTGTGTAAGTTTTGGAATGAAATTAGGGGGTGGCCTTGGTACTGCAATTCTCGGATGGATTCTTGACTTTGGAAAATATAATGGAACAGCTGCTGTACAGACAGGAGCTGCAATAAAGGCAATTAATATTTCATTTATATACTCAGGAATTGTATTTACCATAATTGGATTAATTGTAATGTATTTTATAAATATGGACAAGTTTTCAAATAAAATGGTAACTGAACTTAATATTAAGAGGACTTCTAAATCTATAGAATTAAATTAATTTATCAAATGTCTTAAAGCGAGATTTAGTTAAGTCAAAAAATAAGTTTTCTTGCTTAAAGAACTTGTGCATTAATAGTTAATTTTATGTAATTTTGTTTTGAAATATTTATGTATAGACCCTTGTTATAATTGCTATTTAGAAACGCAATTATAACAAGGATTTATCATAAATATTTTTTTGTTTTTTAGGAACTCCTTATGAAGGCAAGATCTTCAAAAAATATAATGGAAATAATTTTATTTAATAAGTATTACCACAAATTTCAAGATAATGTCCCCTAATGTAAGGTTGACAAATTTTACTGATGAATATAAAATAAATACCGACAGCAAATGAAAAACATTATCATTTGAATATAAAAATCAAATAAATATTAATTCAATAAAATACATAACAATTAGGAGGATTATCATGAAATTAAAAGGAATAACTACGATTATTCTTGCTTGTACTTTATTAATAACGGGATGCTCAAGTGGAGCGGCTAAAAATGAAGATAAATCTAATGTGGGACAAAGTGCGACTGTAACGTATCCACTTACTATTAAACATGCTTTTGGTGAAACAGTAATTGAAAAACAGCCAGAAAAGGTCGTTACAATTTCTTGGGGAAATCAGGACGTACCATTAGCATTAGGAGTTGTACCAGCAGGTGTATCTAAAGCTAACTATGGAAAAGCAGATGAAAATGGTTTATTACCATGGACAGCAGAAAAATATAAAGAGTTAGGCGTGGACAAACCTGTTACTTTTGACGATGTAGATGGTTTAGACTATGAAGCTATCAGTAATGCTAAGCCAGATGTTATATTAGCTGCATATTCAGGAATAACACAAGAAGAATATGATTTATTAAGTAAAATTGCTCCTGTTGTAGCATATCCTAAACTTCCTTGGCAAACATATTGGCGTGATCAAATATCAATTAATTCAACTGCAATGGGTAAAAAAGATGAAGGAGACAAATTGGTTTCAGATTTGGAAAAGCAAATAACAGAAAAAACTAGTGAGTATCCTAAACTTAAAGGCAAAAAGGCTGTTTTTTGTTACTTTAATCCAGCTGACCTAGGTAAATTTTATATATATCTTCCATCAGATCCTCGAGCAGCATATTTAACTGATTTAGGATTAGAATTACCAGAGAGTGTTAAAAAGCTAGCCCAGACTTCAGATAGTTTTGCTCTTGAAATTAGTTCAGAAAATATTGATAAATTAACAGATGTAGATGTAATAGTAACTTATGGAAATGACACGTTAGTAAAACAATTGCAATCAGATGCTCTACTTGGAACAGTTCCAGCAATAAAAAGAGGATCAGTTGCCGTAATAGAAGATGGATCAGCACTTGCAGCATCTTGTACTCCTACTGCCTTATCAATTCAAGCAACAATAGGTGAATATCTAAAAATAATTGGAGAGGCAGCAGATAAAGCATAATGAGATTTAGAAAGACAGTAGGAATATATTTAGGTAGTATTTTTTTACTAGGTATATGTGTAGTAATATCACTGGCATTTGGGTCAAAAAATATAGGAATTAGCCAAGCAATAAATGATTTATTAAATAGTGACGATACGTCTTTTGCTGCATTAGTTGTTCGAGAACGTATTCCAAGAACAATTTTTAGCATTATGGCAGGAGCTTCTCTTGGAATATCTGGAGCTCTTATGCAATCAATCACTAGAAATCCAATAGCAGACCCAAGCATTTTAGGAGTTAATACAGGTGCATCTTTATTTGTTGTAATTGGAATAGCATTTTTTAATATAAATTCAGCTAACGAGTATATCTGGATTGCACTAGTTGGAGCAGGAATCACATCAATATTTGTTTATACTATAGCTTCCATTGGCAGCGGAGGTATGACACCAATAAAACTTGCTTTGGCAGGCTCAGCTACTAGTGCAGTTTTAACCTCTTTAGTAAGTGTAATAATACTTCCTAGAAGTGAGGTTATAGATGCATATAGATTTTGGCAGGTCGGAAGTGTAAGTGGTGCAACTTGGGAGAGTATTGACTTAATGTTACCATTTTTAATAATTGGATTAATAATAAGCATAATATCAGCACCAGCATTGGATATTTTAGCTTTAGGAGACGAGGTTGCAACTGGTCTTGGAGTAAATATAGGAATTATTAGGATTATATGTGCAATTGCAGGGGTTATACTATGTGGTGCAACAACAGCTATTGCAGGACCTATAGGATTTGTAGGTTTAATGATTCCTCACAGTATACGTCTCATTTTTGGCTCAAATTTAAGAGGTTTAGTTCCAATGTCGGCTATTGGAGGAGCGGTGCTTTTAACAATTTCAGATGTTTTGGGAAGAGTAATTGGAAGTCCTGGTGAACTTCAGGTGGGAATTATTACTGCATTTTTAGGAGCTCCAATTCTTATTATCATTGCAAGAAAAGCGAAGGTGAGGGCTATATGATAAAAACTACTCACTCTATGATAAAAGAAGGTTATATAAAAAGAAAAAAACGCATGATTAGCGTTAATATAATTCTCTTTGCTTTAACAATAAGTCTTTGCGGAGTTATGCTTTTATATGGTAAAACTAATTATTCATTAAGTACAGTTATAAGAGTGCTTAGTGGGGAAGAGATACAAGGAGCTACATTTACTATAGGAACCTTGCGTTTACCAAGAATGCTCTGTGGACTTTTAGCAGGGTTAGCCTTTGGAATTGCAGGAAACACATTTCAAACTATGCTTAGAAATCCGCTAGCTAGTCCTGATATTATAGGAATAAGTTCAGGGGCTAGTATTGCAGCAGTGTTTTGTATATTAGTTCTTCATATGAGTGGAAGCAGTGTTTCTATAGCAGCTGTAATTTCTGGAATCTTAGTTTCAACACTTATATATATTTTCTCTAAAGGCACAGGATTTTCAGGCGGCAGATTAATACTTATAGGAATTGGAATGCAAGCAATGTTAAATGCCCTTATATCATTTTTGCTAGTTAAGGCTTCAGAACATGATGTTTCAAAAGCACTCACATGGTTAAATGGAAGCTTAAATGGGATGAGTATGAAAGATGTCCCAGGCTTACTTGTGGTCGTTATTATATTTGGAGTTATTATTTTATGTTTAACTAATCACCTTCAAATATTAGAATTAGGAGATGAATTTGCAACAATACTTGGGATTAAAATAAATTTAATAAGAATAGCATTGATATTAAGTTCAGTATTTTTAATTGCTTTTGCAACTGCTATTACAGGGCCTATAGCCTTTGTTGCATTTTTATCAGGTCCAATTTCAGCAAGACTTGTTGGACTAGGAGCGCCAAATGTTTTAGCATCAGGTTTAGTTGGAGCATTATTAGTACTTGGAGCAGATATGATTGGCCAGTTTGTATTTAGTACAAGATTTCCTGTAGGTGTAATTACAGGAATTTTAGGAGCACCATATATGCTGCTGCTTCTAATAACTATAAACAGAAGGGGGCAAGCATAATGAATGAAAAACAACAATTGCTTGAAGCAAAAAACTTAGTAACTGGGTATGAAAAAAAGATTATAGTTGATGGAATTGATATAACTATTCCAAGTAATAAAATCAGTGTTATTATTGGAGCAAATGCATGTGGTAAATCAACTTTGCTAAAAACACTTGCAAGGCTTATAAAGCCAATTTCAGGAGATGTTGTAATTGACGGCAAAAAAATAACTTCAATGCCTTCTAAAAAATTGGCACAAGTTTTAGGTTTACTTCCACAATCACCAGTAGTTCCAGAAGGGATAACGGTCTGGGATTTAGTTTCAAGAGGTAGATTTCCATATCAAGCATTCTTAAGAAGTATGGATCAAACTGATTTTGATGCAGTAGAAGAGGCACTTGAAATAATGGGAATAACAGAGCTTGCTAATCGTAGTGTAGATGAACTATCTGGCGGGCAGCGACAAAGGGTTTGGATAGCTATGGCACTAGCTCAGCAGACCGATATACTTCTTTTAGATGAACCAACCACATATCTTGATATTGCTTATCAAGTAGAAATCCTTGATTTATTGACGGATCTAAACCGCAAAAGAGGAACTACTATCGTAATGGTACTTCATGATATAAATTTATCTGCCAGATATGCAGATTATATATTTGCTCTTCGAAAGGGAAAATTAATTGGGAAAGGTGAACCATCAAAGGTTATAACTTCGGAATTAATCAATAAAGTATTTGGACTAGATTGTGTGGTAATACAAGATCCAGTATCTAATTCACCTTTTATAGTCCCAAGAGGAAGACATCATGTTAATTAAACAAATCCTCGACAATATTAATTGTAGTATTGTCGAGGATTTATTATTATCTAGAAAATTATATCGCTGGACAATCATGTGATCATTGGGGTTCCTTAGGGGATTAATTATGAGAAAGTCTTATTTGGAAGGTTGCCTTTTAAAAGAGAATAAAGAAATATTTACTTGGTAGGGAATTTAAAAGACTAATCTTATATCAGGATGAATCTGAAAAAGTCACATGTTGAATTACATATTAATGAAAATTGTATACTTCTTTTTGTGAAAAAGTATAGGGAAAAATATGAGCGTACTTGTCTTCTTAATCCACAGTAGTCTAAGCAAAAACTTGTATCATTCTTGTATCATTATGTTAGATGTAAAGTCAAAAGATGGTACTAATTATATAAAAGTTCATATTATAAAATATAACAAGCTTTGTGTAAAAAAATACATTGTTTTTATATAAGGCTAATTTACAAAAGAGGGTGACTATATGAAATGCAAAACAAAATTAACTGGAAAGGTGATCCGTCCAAATGATCCTGAATATAGGGAAGCACGAATGAACTGGAATCCGTTCACTAACGCATTTCCTAGTGTATTTGTTTTTGCAAGGGATAATAAGGATGTAGAAAATGCAGTCAAATGGGCCCGTGAGAATGATGTACCAATTAGGATGCGAAGCGGCAGGCATGCTCTAGCAAAAGATTTTTCACAAACAAATGGTGGAATTGTAATAGATACTGGTCTAATGAAAAGAGTAAAGGTGGATAAAGCAAATTTAATTGCCACAGTTGAAGCGGGAATACGCGTTGGTGTTCTTGTGAGGATGCTGGCAAAGGAAGGTTTCCTTGCTCCTTTTGGAGATAGTTCTACTGTTGGTATAGGCGGAATAAGTACTGGTGGAGGAATTACGGCTATACAACGAACAGCAGGAGTGATTTCAGATAATATTTTAGCTGCCACTATAGTTAATGCTGATGGTGAGATTATGCACGTTAGCGAAAAAGAAAACCCAGACTTACTATGGGCTATTCGTGGAGGTGGAGGAGGTAACTTCGGTATTATAACCTCATACACATTTAGAATACGTCGTGCTCCTGCTGAAGTTGGGATATTTCAAATAATTTGGCCTTGGGAGCAATTAGAGGAAGTTATTGATGCATGGCAAAGGTGGTCTCCATTTGTAGATGTAAGACTTGGTACTATATTGGAGATATATTCGAAAACAAATGGTCTTCTCCGTTCGCAGGGATTATTCCTTGGGACTAAAGCAGAACTGAAGAAATTAATAAGACCTTTGATAGAAGTAGGATGTCCTTTAAAGGTAGTTATTGATGGGGTTACACTAAGTGAGGCAATAGATTTCTGGGCTCCAAATGAACCTTTCTTCGATGAACAGAAGAGTACGTGGTCATCTGCCTGGGTTGAGCAAACTCTGCCTGAAGAAGGAATTGAAGCGATAAGAAGCTTCTTAGAAAAGGCAAAAGGAAGCGAATCTAATTTCTTTTTCCTTAACTCTGGAGGCGCTATGAATAGTGTAAATCCGAAGGATACAGCCTTTTTCTGGCGAAATACTAAATATTATTTGGAATGGGATGCTTCATGGATTGAAAAAGGTGAAGCACGAGAGAATATTATGCTTGTTGAGAAGACACGTGCAAGGTTGCAGCCGTATATAACAGGATCATATGTAAATGTACCAGATTTATGTATAAAAGATTACGGTCATGAATATTATGGTGATAATTTTGCTAGACTTAGGAGAATTAAAGCTAAATATGATCCGGAAAATGTTTTTAACTTCATACAGAGTATTCCACCAGCTCGTAATTGTGATTATGATCATAGAAATGAAAGATAGCAGCATAATCCATTGCTGTAGCTAACTATTGATTAATCTGTATAATTTATTTTTAGTCTTAACTAAAAATATGAAATTTAAAATCGCACATTCCTGTAATTTTTGTTTAATTGATGAAAAGATCGAGCAATACTTCAGATCGAAAGATATAGTGTAAACTTTATTTTTAATAACGGATGGATCATAAGATAATTAGATTGTATCCTATAGAATAGACGATAAAAAAGTCAACTCTATAGGGTATTTTAGTTTATAAAAACCTCAGTCATTTGGACTTCAGAAGCACATGAAATATTTAAATTATCTAAATATGACATTAGATACCTCATAAATTTCTTTTAAAACGTATCATATGATACGGAGTCTATAGTGAAAGTATAATATAATACTTATAAGAAGTAAATGAGAATGAATTTCAAAGGAGGGGCGATATGAATAAGTTAGGAATAGACATTGGTTATTCAACTCTTAAGTATGTTTACTTAGATGGTAATGATAATTTAATTGAAAGTAATTATATATTTCATAAAGGAAATATAAATAAATATTATAGTGAGTTAATTGAGAAGGTTAAAGTAATTAATAAAGAATCAAATATTGTTATTGGGATAACAGGAAGCTTATCATCAAGAATTAATTTAGATAAAAGATATCATATTAATAACAGTATTTCTCTTATTGAAGGAGCTTTATTTAAAAATAAAAGCGTTAAATCTATTATTGAATTAGGTGCGCAAGAAACAAAATACATTACAGATATAGACGTTAAGAATGTTAAGTTTTTTATGAATACAAGCTGTGCAGCTGGTACAGGTTCTTTTTTAGAAGAGCAGGCTTCAAGATTATCTATAGATATAAAAGATATATCATCTTATACAGAAAAAGCTACAGAAATTCCAAGGATAGCTGGAAGATGCAGCGTTTTTTCAAAGACTGACATGATACATCATATGCAGGATGGGGTAAAAGTAGAGGATATATTGCAAGGATTATGCCATGCACTTGTTAGAAATTATAAAGCAAATGTTCTTCAGAAAAATAAGCTTAATAAACCAATCATGCTTTCTGGTGGGGTAATACATAACAAAGGAGTAGTTAAAGCTCTAAAGGATGTATTAAAGTTAGAAGACCAAGACATTATAATTGAAGAAAATTTTGAGTTATTAACATGTTTTGGTGCTTGCAAGATAGCAGAAGAAAAAGGATTAATTATAGATGTAAATAAACTTAGCTCTTCTGAAAAATTAATTATAGAAAAGCCTAAAAATAGCTTATTTGAAAAATTAGATAAATTCGGAGTAAATGATAGTTTAAATAAGCATACTTGTATAAATAATAATTTAAAAGAAGGTTACTTGGGCGTTGATATTGGATCAACAAGTATCAATTTTGTTGTTATTGATGAAGCTAACAACGTGATTGATTATATTTATACAAAAACTAATGGAAAACCAAAAGAAGTTGTTACTGAATATTTTGATATATTAAGAGAAAGATTAGGACAAGACTTTAAATTCAAAGGAATAGGTACAACTGGTTCTGGTAGAGAGTATATTGGAAAATTAATTAATGCAGATTTAATTGTAAATGAGATTACAGCTCAAGCAGAAGGAGCTATAAATGTATGTAGTGATGTTGACACCATATTTGAGATTGGTGGTCAGGACTCAAAATATATATGTATAGAAAATAAGTTAGTAAAAGACTTTGAAATGAATAAAATATGTGCAGCAGGAACAGGAGCATTTATAGAAGAGCAAATTAAGAAGCTTGGAATAAGTATCAATGAGTTTGGAAAGGTTGCTTTAGAAGGGGAGAACCCTTGCAATTTAGGGGATAGATGTACTGTTTTTATTGAAGGTAATATAGGTAAAGCAATAGGAGAAGGCGAAAGTATTGAGAATATTTCAGCTGGACTTGCTTACTCTATAGTAAAAAATTATTTAAATAGAGTTGTTGGAAATAGACCTATTGGAAATAAAATATTCCTTCAAGGTGGAATTGCTCATAATCAAGCAGTAGTAAATGCATTTAGAGCTTTACTTAATAAAGAAATTATCATTCCAGAATTCTTTAGTGTTACAGGCGCTTTAGGAACAGCAGTTTTAACAAAGGAAAGTATAAAGAATAACGAGAAAGATAAGAAACAAAATAGTAGTGTAGATTATTCAAATAAAGGTGAAAAATTATTCTTAGACGGATATATAACTGATAAGGATGCTAATAAAAAAACAATAGGGATACCAAGAGTACTATTTCTTAATAAAATGTTCCCGATGTTTAATGAGATATTTAAAAAATTAGGATATAATGTTTTACTTTCAGATGCAACTAATGAAGATATAATAGGCCTTAGCCAGGAATATTCGTTTGAAGAAACATGTTTTCCAGTTAAATTAATAAATGGACATGTAGCATGGCTTCTACAGAGGAAAGTTGATTATATATTCCTACCACATTTATACACTATGAAGCATGCAGGTTCAGATGTGAGAGAAGATTATGCATGTGTGTATATGCAGACTTCACCAAAGATAATTGAAAGCGTGTTTAATTTGGAAGAAAAAAATATAAAGTTAATATCACCAACATTATCATTTAATTTTGGCAAACAATATATGATTAAAACCTTATTAAGCATAGGAAAAGATCTTGGAAAAAACAAAATAGAAACAGCGGCAGCAGTAATGTCTGGTATGAAAAAGTTTATGGATTATGAGAAAAATCTTGAATCACTTGGATCTGATGTTTTAAAGAATATAGGTGAAGATGAAAAAGTATTTGTAATGATAAGCAGAGTATATAATATTGTTGATCCAGCATTAAACATGGGTATAGAAAATGAATTGAAAAAACGTGGATATAAAGTACTTCATTTAACTCATCTTGAAGCTTCTGAAATGAATATAGGAGAAGAATATTCTAACATGTATTGGCCTTTTGGACAACACATAATAACTGGAGCAAAAATTATAAGAAACCATAAAAATTTATATCCAATATACATTACTAATCATGGATGCGGACCAGATACAATTCTTACTCATTATTTTAAAAAGGAAATGGGAAGTAAGCCTTATCTGCATATAGAAGTAGATGAACATTCTTCAAAAGTTGGAGTAATTACAAGGGTAGAGGCATTTATAAATTCAATTAAAAATTGTGATAATAATGGCCTTTTAGAAAATAAAGTTGAGGAATCTGCTGAAGGTAATTGTAGTAAAAAACTTGGAATGGTTAATGAAGTTAAATTTGATAATAAACTTCAAAACTCTAAGAATGAAATAGAAACTGAAAATGAAGTGATAATTCCATATATGTATCCATATAGCAATATACTAAAAGCTTTCTTAGAAAGAAAAAATACAAAGGTTACAATATTAGAACCTGTAAGTGAAAGCACAATTGAAATTGGAAAGCAATTTTCAAGAGGAAAAGAATATTTTTCATTAACTGGTTTAATATCAGAGGTCATAAGTAAAGTTAAAGAAAGTGAAAAAGAATATACATTATATCTTCCTACAGATGAAGGAAGTGAAACCTTTGGGCAGTATGGGAAGCTTATGCAATATAAAGCCTTAGAATGTGGAAGAAAACTAAATCTCGAAGCGCCATTTATAGAAGATTACTTAGGAGATAAAGATTTTGGTCTAGAATTCTTTAAAGCATTGGTAATAGGCGATCTAATTAATAGATTACATGAAAATAAAAAAGAACAAGCTTTAGATGATTTAATTAAAGCAATAAAAAATAATAATATGACAGACTCATATTTTGATAAGAAATTAGAAATCCTAAACAATGAGATATTAAAGGAAAATAAAAAGAAACTGCTTATAGTGGGAGAATCTTTGGTAGTGCATAAAGATTATTTAAATAATAATCTCATAAAAAGGCTAATTGAAAATTATGATGTTGTAAAGCAGTCATTTGCAGAAGAATTATATATGCTATATAAAGATTTTAGCAATAAGAGAAATAAGACTAATAAACAATATTTTAAATTAGTAGATGAAGCTAAGAAGATTATTAATAAAGTTAATTTGATTCTAGAAGAAAAATCTCCATTTAATAAGGATATTGATAGTCTTAATGAAATACTAAAAGATAAGCTTCCAAATTATGCAGGAGGAAGTGGAAGATATAGATTTGCTAAATTGCTAACAGCAGAAAATGTTGATGGGATTATTGTTGTAAGCTCAATGTATGAAAATACAGCTACAATATTAAAAATATTAAGAGAAAAATATAAAGAAGAAATAAAAATTCCTATATTAGATCTATATTTTGATAGCAATATAAACAAAAATAATGAAGAACTAATAGAAACATTTATAGCTTATCTGTAAATAAACTAAATGGATCTTAGAGTTATGGTTATAATCACCGAAATAACAGGGATTCTGTTATTTCGGTTTCTAGAGAATTTCACTGTGGATTTCTAACAGTATAAGTTGTACCAATTTCTGCATGCTCCTTTGACAAGCAAATGACAAGCAAAAATAGAACAACTTGTACTGAAGAAATCCTACAGCAAAATTCTCAATGAAACACTGCACAAAAGAATCCCTATTATTTCTAGTATGGCTATATATATAAATCAATGGAGAGAGGTTGTTTACCTACATATAAAAATGAAAAGGAGAATGTAATATGCAAGAATTAATTAAGAATATAGAAAAATCAAAGGCAATAGATTTTGACAGCTTAGTAAGCTGCAAGGAAGGTCAAATAGAAACTGTTACAATGGCTCAAAAGAAAGGTGTAGGACTTACTGCATTAGCTTTTGGAAAGGGTGAAGGCGTTGGGCCTCATGCAGCTAAAGGTGATGCTATGATTGTTATTCAAGAAGGAGTAGCTACTGTAAAAATAGGTGATGAAGTGATGGAAGCTCACAAAGGTCAAGTGGTAGTTATGCCTGCAAATATTCAGCATCAAGTAACTGCAAAAGAAGATATGAAGATGCTATTAATAGTAGTGAAAGAGGATTAAGCTTATGAAATATTTAAGAAACATCAAACCATTTGAACCAATAAAAATGAAAGATATGATAAGTCATTCAGGAAATACAATAGCAAGTAAGGCTTTAGTAGATAATGAAAAACATGAAGTTAGATTCTTTTCGTATGCAAAAGGAGAAAGCATAGATAAGGAATATTATCAAATGGAGTCGTTATTTATTGTAATAGAAGGGGAAGCTAAAGTTGTTTACAATGAAAATGACGAATCAGTAATAAGCGAAGGTGATATTTTTGCAATAGAAGCTGATATACAATACGGAATGGAAGCATTAACTGATGTAAAGTTATTGAACATATTAATAAAAGAATAATTTTTATAAAAAGTTATAAATTAAGAAGGCAAGGCTAGATTTTAGTCTTGCTTTTTATGTCTTAGATATGTTTTGAATTAATATTAAAGATTGATGCTTATTAGCGAGATGATTTTAAGCAACATATGTTATATTTTTGTGTGCACGTATGGGCACGTGTTATAATCGGTGAAAGTTCGCAATGGGGACTGATAATGTCAACTATTAACTTTAATGGAGATATTCCATAATATATTTAAAGTTAGAATCTAAAATTATTATAATAATTGAACAAGAGACGTTGTAAAATAATACAAAATATATAGAAACTACCCCTGTGCCGTGAAACACGGTGCAGGGGTAATTATTTGAAGAAGTAAAAAACGAAGCCAATGGTTGAGTTAAATCATCTTGCTATAACATAACTTCAGCAGCAGATGAAGAGTTCTCGTTTAAAAATGCATATGAATATTTATGTAAGCCAATTATGTAATTTTTACTCCACTTCATTATTTCCTTTTGCATTAGAGGAGTAAACAATGATGAAACTCCTGGATTTTCAAATGAATATCTTAACTTTCTTATTTCCATATTAAGTTTTCTGTGACACATTTTAAGTTCAGAACAGTTGTATTTTGTTTGGGTTATTTCTTCATCAAAATTATTATTTGCATAATATTCAACAGAGTCTAAAGCTTTTAAAATTTCATTACTATCCTTTTCCTTTTCTAAAGCATAAAGAAGTTTATTAACTCGATTAAATAATTCTTTATGCTTATTGTCAATAGCATCAAACTCCATAGAAAAACTAGTATTAAAATTAAAATTCATAAAAACACACCCCTCATAAATTAATATTTTTATATTTATTTACCTATAATTTAAAATTCTCAAAAAATTAAATAGTTCCTTCTTTCTGAAGAATATATTTTAATTTGAATTTCAACAAAATACATCAATATAAGTCATAAAGTATTCATTGTTATGATTGAAATTTGTATATTTTTGATTGCTATATGTATATCGTGTCAAAGAATGTAATAAATTTAATTGGAGTCTATTAAAAATATATATTGTAATTAAGTTTCTAAATTTGAGTTTAAATCGAACACCTGATTTGCTAAAGACTTTAAGTAAAAAAATATAATTTTATATTTCAGCACACAGACTGAAACTTAATAAAATTTAAATGATTTATAATTGTAATATATGTTATTATTTAGTTATAATGTCAGAATATTTTAGGAGAAATAAAAGGCTGTAGCAATGCTAAATTTAGGTGATTTATAAAATATTTTTAATAGAAAGGACAAGGCAAAATGAATGAAATATTTAGGCAAATACCATTGTATAGGTTCATCATGTTCTGTAATGAAACAACTATGGATAAGGTGGTTCTAGATTGTGGTGCAGGAGGGAATTGTCCACCGTTAAGCTTATTTTCAGAATATGGGTATAAAACATATGGAATAGAATTTGATATTAATCAATTAAAAGAGGCTAATATGTATGCAGATGAAAAAAATCAAGATTTAAATATTGAACACGGAGATATGAGATATTTAAAATTTGGAGATGAAACATTTAGCTTTGTTTATTCGTATAATTCGGTATTTCACATGAGAAAAGAAGATGTTTTAAAATCAATAAATGAAATGAAACGTGTATTAAAGCCTAGAGGCTTACTTTTTGTGAATTTTCTTACGATAAAGGATTCTCGTTATGGAACAGGTTTAGCTATTGGTGAAAATCAATATGAGCAAATGGAGAGAAACACTCCTGTAATACATTCATATTTTGAGGAATGTGAGCCAGATACATATTTTGAAGATATGGAAATATTGCATAAAGAAATTAGGGTATTAGAAAGAATGGATGAAGGTGAAAAAATAAGACAAGGATTTGTTGATTATATTGTTAAGAAATTATAGATTTAGTGGTTACTATTAATTTAATGATATTCTTAAGAAAATAAAAGATGATGGGGAGTTTAGTTATGAAGGATTTTGAAAGTATACTTAAATATTATAAGGAAGAATTGAAATGGAATCCGCCATTTGCTGATGCACTTTCTAAATATTCGCCAGATGGCTTAAGTGGATATTTGGCAATGCGTGAATCAATTGAAAATGGACATCTTCCTAAAAAAACAAGAGAATTGATTTTTACTATATTGGATAGTTTAGATGATGAAGTAAGTGGAGCAAAGGCACATGCTGTTGCAGCTGTAGAAGCAGGTTTAACTATGGAAGAATTAGTAGAAGCATATGTAATTGTAACTATTGTTAAGGGAATAAATGTACTTTGCAAAACAGGAACTCAGGCAATTAAAGCAGCGGAGGAAAGGTTAGAAGAGATAAAGCTAGCTAAAGGAGAGGAATAAAATGAAGTTTTCAAATCCAATGATAGTTGTTTCTAATATGGAGAAATCAAAGAAATTTTATTATGAAGTACTTGGGTTAGAGGTTGTTGTTGACTTTGGAGCAAATGTAACTTTGAATGGTGGTATTGCATTACAAACAAAAGATACTTGGTTATCATTTATATGCAAACAGAATGATGAAATTGCTTTTGGTGGAAATGCAGCGGAATTATATTTTGAGGAAGATGATTTTGACAGCTTTATTCAAAAGCTTAACACTCTCTCAGATATTAATTATGTACATCCTATGATAGAACATTCTTGGGGGCAGCGTGTTGTTAGATTTTATGATCCTGATAAGCATATTATCGAAGTTGGAGAAAATATGGTCATGGTCGTAAAAAGATTCTTAAATAGTGGTCTATCCATAGAAGAAACGGCTATTAGGATGGATGTGCCAGTTGATTATATAGAGTCTTGCTTAAAATAGATATAAAGATAGCGATACTACTTATACAGTTAACTACCTCTATTTTTTAGATAAACTAATATTTCACTAAAGCTAATTAATACTCTAGTAAAGTTAATTAATATGACATGATGCTGTCAAGTTTTATGCTGTATTATTATACAAAATAGGAGGTGTAGTTATGGAGCAATATGAGGATAAAGAAACTTTCATAAATGAACTAAAAAGGACAGCAACACTTTTTATAAAAGAATTTGATGATGTGGCAGAAAGTGATAAGAATCTTATTATAGAAGGAATAGATAGAACCCCTGAAGAAATTATTTCATATCAACTTGGGTGGATGCAGCAGCTTAAAAGCTGGGAAAGTGATGAATTGGCTGGAAAGGAAGTAATAACACCAGATAAAGATTTTAAGTGGAATCAACTAGGAAAGTTATATGAAAGATTTTATGCTAAATATAATGACTATTCGTTATCAGAGTTAAAGGAAATATATATTTCAAATGTAGAGGATATTATTTTATGGATAAAAGGTTTTGATGAGGATCAGTTATTTAATCCAGGAGGCAGAAAGTGGGCAGAGTCAACACCATCTAATTGGCCAGTTTGGAAATGGATTCATATAAATACTGTTGCACCTTTTAAATCTTTTCGCAGCAAAATTCGAAAGTGGAAAAAACTTCGTGCAGCACAGGTATAATCCATTAAGTAAGTACTGCATAGTAATTAATAATAGAATTTATCATTGAAATCTGTATATTTTTAAATAAGTTTAAGTCGAATGATATTCAAGTTTTCTTAATTTAAATGTGAATTAGCCTCTATTGTTTGTTATAAAAGGTAAACTTATAATAAATTTATCAAAAGGTATTTTCAAGTCTAAATATCGGAGGTATAGAATTGAACGAATTAAATATAGGGGAAACAATTTTAAAGTTAAGGAAAGAGAGAAAATTGACTCAAGAGGAATTAGCTCTTATGATTGGAATTTCAGCAGGAGCAGTAAGTAAGTGGGAAAATGGAAATTCAATGCCTGATATTTCAATATTAGCACCTCTAGCCAGAGCTTTAAACACATCTATTGATACATTATTATCATTTCATAAAGAACTTTCTGAAGAAGAAGTTAATAATATAAAATCAAAGCTCACAAAACTATTTCTTAATGAAGGGTATGCAGCTGGTGAGAGAGAATGTAAAAGGTACCTAAGTGAATATCCAAACAGTATTTGTTTAAAAGTCGAAGTTGCAAGTTTGCTTAACACATACCTTATGATGTCTGAGGATGATTCAGAAGAGTTTATAAAAGCAAAAAGACAAGAAGCTTTAGATTTGTTTAAGAAGGTAGCTGAAAGTAAGGATCCTAAATATATGCAAATAGCTGTGTTTTTCATTGCTCATATTAATATGATTTTGGGAAATTATGAAGAAAGCGAAAGAGCACTTAATGAACTTCCCAAAAGCTTAGATCCAGTAACTCTATACCCAGTTATTCTTGAAAAGCAGGGAAAGAAAGAAGAAATTCAAAAATTTTGCAGCAATAAATTATTGAATTATCTAAATAATAGTATCCTTATGCTAATTATAATGGCGAAGACATCAAAGAAAGAAAAAGATTATGAAAAGGCAATACTTTATTTAGATACATGCCATAAGATTCAGGATATGTTTCATATTGGATTAGGTTCAGCTGCATATAAATATGTTGAATTATATATTGAAATTGGAGATAAAGAAGCTGCTGCCAAATGGTTTAAAACATATATTGAAGAAGTTATTTCTATGGGATATGACTACAGCAGCAATCCTTATTTTAATAAAGTTGAATTAGAAATAAAACCTGAAGAACAAAAAATAATTAGAAAGAAAATGCTTAAATCAATTATTGATAATGAAGAATTTAAAGTCTTAAGTGGAATTTCGGAGTACGAAATGGCTATTAAAGAAATTGAAAAAGCCATTCTTAGCAGCTTTCAATAGGACTATATTTGATTTTTGTAAGGGATTCACATAAGTTCGATTTTCATTGCTTTTCGGAATTAAAATATTTATGATTTCGGCGAGTTATACGCATAAGTATAGATCATAGTTGGGTTATCTGTAATAGAGCATTTTTATTAGGGGGATTTGAGATGAATTGGCTTGGTATATTACCAATTTTAATGGGAATAATCCATTTAATATATTCTATTTGGTGTAAAGATAAAATTACTTACTACAATAAAAGATTTGCAAGAAAAACAGAAATGACAATTATAAAACCAAGAGAATTTTTTAGGATGCAGTTAAAATTTGTAATATTAAATTCAGTGTATCTTGCTGTGGCTGGAATAGTAATAATTACTTTTAATATTTCTAATATTTTTGTTATATTATCAATTGGAGGATTTCATTTTATAAATCTTATATTAGTAATACAAAGTAAAATGAAAGGTTATACCTACTATGAATAATGCATAATTAGCAAGTATATTAAAACGTAATTATAATGATTACAATATAAGGGTTTACCCTTAATAAGCATGTGAGAATTCTTGAGGAGGAGAAGTTTTGAAGGTATCATTTACTATTGGTTTAATTATTGCGATAGTTGCGTATATAGCAGGATTTTTAATGAATGATTATAATATAACATTAAAAATATCTGGTTTCTTAAGTGCTTTTTGTATTGTTATATGTGGAATTTTAAATGGTTCCTTTATTAGTGGCGATAAATACCTAGCTAATTATCTAAGTGAAGGAAAAGATGAGAGGAATAAAAGAACAAAAATAGTAAATTATTTATTGGTCATACTAATACCTAATATTGTTGTTTGCATAATAGTGTTGATGCTTATAAGTTTCCGTCATTAAGATATAAAATTATGAATAAATAAATTTTGAAATATAAAAAAGACACTATTTCTAGTGCCTTTTAGTAAAAGGTAACACTTGAATTACCAACGACTATGATTAAGGAACCATAATCAAATGGCTTTAAAGTGTGTTCAGTGGATTCGGCTTCTAACTTTACCATTTCCTTCATGGAATAATCAGAATCAAGTATAAATATAATAGCCTTGCCGCTAGGAGAATCAATTTTAACCGTCATAGGAGTACTTATTAATAAATTTGAATCTCTTGCATTATAAATTCCTTGAGAAAGAGTTTTACCAGATTGACTATAAGCGCTGGTTGTTAATGATGTAACTAATATTAATAAGAAAGCAAATAATGCTGTACGAAATCTCTTCATTAAAAATCATCCACCTTTCTTAATTAAACGGTATAATTAATTGATTTATTTTATTATGTGAAAAGTTAATATATATATTCAGAATAGATATTTATTTAATAAAACAAAAATAAGCCCTTGAAAATAAGGGCTTATTCTGGTGGTTCACTTTTAATGAAATTAAATTACTACTATCTTACGAGAGTAGTATATGCGTTTCATAAAAAAATATTCAAAACTATAATATTGTAAATAATTGTTAGGTTAAATAAATAATAAAAAAGAGATAGCAGGGTAATCTAAAATGCTATCTCTTTACCATAGTTGAAAGTTAATACTTCAATGATAATTATTTGCATAAGTTAAATGAAATATTCACCAATATTAAAATTTTTTCATAGAGTGGATTTAATAAGTTTTATTTATTCCCCATTAAAGTTAATATTAAAATTTAATGAATTAATATAATCCTCGATTTTACTTTTTGAATTAAGACTTATTTTATATGAAACAGTAAAAACTTTTTCTAAAAAGGTATAATATATCTTTACAATGAAAACCTCATTTTTTTCTTCTATAAAGTCAAGGCTTCTTATATCTATATATTCAATAAATTTATTTCCAATAAAAATTCCATCTTCAAGAAAATACATTTTAGATACAACTTTGTCATATAAAAATAGACATAAAATAATAATAAATATAAGAATACAATTACTTAACAATAAGTACAAAGAAAAGCTTTCTGCAATATTTCTTATTATAAGAAATACAATAAAGATATACATAAAATATGAGTGTTTATTAGAGCATAAATGTGAATCAATTACTAAATTAGCTTTTTTATCTCCAACTAACCTACGGTAGGATTGGATATAATTTATCATAAAAATTAATGAAATGCAGAAAAAAACAAGGAATAGAAGAATATCTAAATATTTAAATATTAAAATCATAAATCACCTCAATCTAAGTCTATTTAAATTATATTATACATAAATATATGACAAAAATAAACATAATAGCATTATGCTTACACGAAAATAAAAGTATATAATCAATAAAGTTTAAAGATTATATACTTTTATTTTATATTATTAAACACTTTTTAATGCACATCTCAAAGAAATAACTGGATTATATATTAAGGAAATCTGAAAAATAAAGCTTAATTAATCTTAATTTTGATTTCATTTAAAGCTGAATTCATAGAATCTAAAAGATTTAATTTATCAGTAAGCTCCTTAATTATTTCCTGATAGTTTTTTTCTCTTTCTTCCTGCTTTAAGTCTCTGGTTTCCTGTGCTTTTAATATGTATACTATAAGCACACAACTAAGTAATGTCCAGATTCCTTGAGTCATAGCAAGCTTTATAAGATCATCATACATAATATCATCCCTCCATATATAACTTAGTTTTTAGTAGATTTAAAGAAACTCTTTTAGCTGTATTTACAGATTGTCTAGATATTTTAAGAATTTTACCAATTTCAATATCTGAAAGCTGCAGATAGAATTTATAATAAACAATTTGTTTTTGTCTAGGTTTTAATGATGAAATTAAATCATTAAAGAATACATCTGAATAATCATTGCTAGAATTATTTTCATTAAATGATTCTAATGATTCATCATCACAATTAAAGGTGAGGAGATTATTATCACGATTGACTTTATATGATAATCTAATTGCTTGATTTCTAAGACATCTTTTTATATACATTGAAGCATCTGCACCAGAAACAAATTTATCAAAATTTATCTTTGTAATTAATTCATAAAGAAATATGATAAGGTCTGTTTCAGCTTCGGGATATTTTAGTTTATAGATTAGGTATTTTATCTTTGAATTAAAATAAGATAAGATTTCCATAAAATTATTTTTATTTTTCTGAAAAATTATAAGTTTTTCTAATAAGTCTATATCCATATTCTAACCTCCAAGCGATTTATTTAGGCTTGCTTATTTCCTATTAAATAAAGTTAATGTCATGACATATATTAATTTTAACGGTTATATTGATAAAATGAAACTGGCGATATCATAGAAACTGAATTATATTATGAGATAGTATATATGAGACTTATGTTTTCATCTGTTATCTTAAATTTGCTAAAAAGATTATCTGTAATAATGATAAAATAGTTGAAATTCAAAAAATAATATCAGATATTGAACTAGATGAATTTTCATTAATCTTTCTAGTTTACTATAATAAGTTTATAGTCAGTTAAATAACTGCTATAGAATTAACTGATTATGCGGCTAAAAAGAAAATACCTTATCATAAAGTTATTAGAAAGAAAAATGTTGACCTAAAGATAGAATTGTGGAGAGATAAAAATAACCTGCAGAGATTCTGAAGGTTATTTCTATAATGTACACTTTATAATATTATTACAAAAGCGCATTTACAATTTAGAGTAAATATAAAAATTGTAAGCCGTGTATGTTTATGTTAAAATATGTTCGTATTAAAATACAACAAGTTAATCCAATAAGGAGAATAAAATTGAAAAAGATAAAAATTATTTTATCAGTAGCAGCTATATTAGTAACATTAAGTGGTTGTGGAAATCAAAAACCACAAAATAATGCTAACCAAACCAATAATGATACAACTACTGAGGCTATTACAGATACTAGTGATAATACTACTAGTAACAGTGATTCAAAAAATACAGATAATAATACTGAAACAAATAATACTGCTAGCTCATCTACTGATAGCAAAGATACAAATATTGCAGTGGAGAAAAACAATAATAGCACGAATAATAATTCTAGTTCACAAAACAATGATAAAGAAACTAGTAATGATGAAAAATCATTTTATGGTAATTGGGAAATCAAAAAAGTAGCAGGATATGCAAAGGTATCTGTTGGTGAAAAAACATCACTAATAGGTTTAAAGATTAGTTTGTCAAATAACTTAGCGACCTTTGGTAATGAATCTTATAATAATCCACAATATAAGATGATAAACAAAACTCAAAATAATATGGCGAGTGAGTATAAGACCAATCTTTCAAAAATAGGTGTTAGTACTGATTCTATTATGCAATTAAATGTATCAGATAAAATAACTTTATTCATCAAGGACAATAATACTTTACTTTATTTTGATGAAGGTGTATTTTATGAGGTTAAAAGAGAATAGTAAAATATAAAGATAAAAGAGGTAATCTGCAAAAATGTAAATTACCTCTTTTATCTTTGTATATATTTTTCAATGATAAATCTACATCTAAAATTCTAGTTAGCCAAGTGATGAGTTAAGGCCAAAATCCCTATCTATTTGAGTTTGTAAACTTTGTTTATATATGTTTTTTCAATGTATAATTCTATTCCTAATTGATTTTTGTTATAATTAACTAACAATAAGTTGTAAATAAAAATTTATATGTTTTTTAAGGAGATACTATTTATGAAGAAATATGATACAGTTATATTTGATTTGGATGGAACGCTTCTTGACACTCTTGAAGATCTTGCTGATAGTGTGAATTTTGCATTAGTAAAATATAATTTTCCATCTAGAAAAAAGGAAGAAGTTAGAAGCTTTGTAGGAAACGGAGTTGGGCGTTTAATGGAGCTTTCTGTGCCTGATGGTTTAAATAATGCTTATTATAAAGAATGTCTTGCAGATTTTCGGAGTCATTATTCAAAAAATATGCAAAATAAAACTAAAGCATATGAAGGAATCATGGGGCTTTTAGATGTTTTATCAAAGGAAAACTATAAGCTTGCAATTGTTTCTAATAAATTTGATGCAGCAGTAAAAGAGCTTAATAAGATTTATTTTGAACAATATATAAAAGTTGCAATTGGAGAAAGTTCAAATATTGCTAAAAAACCAGCCCCTGATACAGTGATTAAAGCTTTAAAGGAATTAGATTCTACTACTGATAAGGCAATATATGTAGGGGATTCAGAAGTAGATGTAAAGACAGCTAGAAATTCTGGAGTTAAATGTGTAGGCGTGACCTGGGGATTTAGAGATAGAGAGCTTCTAAAGGAAAAAGGTGCTGATTACATTATAGACAAGCCATGTGAGTTGCTCGAGATAATTGGTAATTCTGAGAACTGAAAATGAAGAATCTAACTTTAAGAGTAGTTTTTTAATACAGAGATATGGAATATAATTAAAATTGAATTTAAGATAAATATATAAATTTTAGTTAGCAAAAAGTATATTTAACATAAATACATGTAGTTTTTGGCAAGAATAAAAAACGGTTGAATCATAAAAAATATTTTTAAATATAAAATTATGTTATGAGGAAGTGTAAATTATGGTTAATGAATATTGTCCTAAATGTCATGCATTAGAATACGTATAGTTCAATTTCTTACAATATTATTTTGATATTGTTGAAATGGAAACAAAAGAGTAATATAATATTGTTAATGCGTCAAAAAGTGGGAGGATAGGCCATGAACAAACAAGAACAGGTCTTAATGGATTTTAGGAAAGTATTTAATAAGATGGCTTGGCTTAATAAACTTAAGATGGAAGATAGTCTTAAGGGATATAATCCCTCGGAAGTACATTACATTGAATGTATTGGAAGAAACGTAGAGTCCAACGTGACAAAACTTGCAGAGTCTCTTTATATGACTAGGGGAGCTATAAGTAAAATGACAAAGAAGCTTATACAAAGAGGCATTATAGAAAGCTATCAGAAACCAGATAATAAGAAAGAAATCTATTTTAGGCTCACTGAACAAGGGCAAAAAGTTTATGACCTCCATGAAAAGCTGCATAAAGAGTTTCAAGATCGAGATAAAGTCGTATTTGAACAAGTGACTGATGAACAATTTGACGCTATGCTTGGCTTCATAGAAAAATATAGCAGGCATTTGGACGCAGAAATAAATAAACTTGGAATAGATACTAAGTCCGATAAATCTGAATAATTAAAATAAAACTATAAGCAGCCTAATTCCACTTGGAATAGGCTGTATTTTTTTCTTTCAAATTATAGATAAACAGATTTATGGGATATTCCACCGAAAGCAGAAACATTGTTATTTCGCAGGGCTATGAAAATATCGCTGAAAGCTCTAAATTGCAGGTTGCATCACTAATGCTTGCTCCCAATTTCATTGTGACAAGCATTAGTGGAACAACCTACAATTAAGAACTTTTAGCAGCTTATTTTCAAATGCCTGCTGCATAAAAATGTTTCTGCTTTCTATTTTGTATATATTTAATAGTGTAAATCTAGCTTACAATGAGGCAATGAAAGACAAAAAAGTATTATTAATTTGGGGATATTGTACACTTTTATAGGTTAGTCATTCTGAAAAGTTGTTATAAGGCTATTAGAAGAGCTTCTGGTGTTTTACTCTTCTTGACAAAGAATTTGTACAAAAATATGAGGACTTTTTCAGTGGTCTCATTATAATTGATTTATCTATATAGATATAAAAACTATAAATTAGATTTATATCTAGAATGATTATCTGCCATTGTTAAAATTTTGTGTGGGCCTATACCAGAAATTTTATAATCCCTTTGTAATAAAATTGTATGTAACGTAGTCTTACTAACGTAATACCAGTAAAAATATGTAATTTTAGGTAAATTATAATATTTAAAGTGAAATTAACTATAAGTTAACTGGTATTTAAAATAAAAGGAGTAACTTTATATAAGAACAAAATATTTAGAAGGTGGTAAGATTATATGAAAATTAGTAAAAAAGTTAAATTCATTCTTCCAATTGCTGTAGCTACAGTCATGGCTACGTCTGTCAGTATACCTTTTATAAGGAACGTTAATGCTGAAATTACAGGTACATCAGGTATTGAGAATTTTTCATTACCTAAGGTTACAGGACCTTATAATATTAATGCAAATGTTGGTTCTGACCCAAAAGAGCTTGATTTTGCTTGGTTCACACAATCTTCTGGAAAGACACAAATAAAAATTTCACGTACATCTAATATGAATGGTACAGAATTTCCAACTTCTGCAGATATTCAGGATGCTGAACAAACTGTTGTAAAAGCTACACAATCTATTAATCAGAGTGAGGCAGCCCTTACAGATATTGATGGAAAGGCTACTCCTGCTAATAATGGGGATGATGTTTATAATGGGAAGAAAACAGCAGGTGCTCCAACTGGCGAATATTCAAATAAAGTGAAAGTAAAAGGGTTAGATCCAGATACACAATACTCTTATTCTGTAAGTGATGGACAAGGCAATTGGAGTCCAGTTTATACAATTACTACACTACCTACAGATAAAGTAACGTTTGCTGCTTTTGGTGATCCACAAATTGGTGCATTTGATAATTCTAAAGGTACTGCTAAATCTAATGCTACAGGTGGTCACAAGAACTTAAATGATGATAAAACAGGCTGGAATAATATGCTGAAACTAGTGACTCAAAATAAGGACTTAAACTTCCTTTTTTCAATGGGAGATCAAATTAACGACTATAATTACTTAGTTCAACCCTCAAATTCATCTGATGGACAATGGTATCAATATAGGGACTTCTTTAATCCTGATTCTACAGTGAATTACATGCAAAATATGCCTTTAGCTGCTTTTTGTGGCAATCATGATCATCAAATGGGTGAATATTATGGCTATCACTACAATCAGCCTAATATAAGTAAGTTAGGTGCTACACAATATGGAAATGATGGTGACTATTGGTTTACTGCTGGTCCAGTATTATTTTTGGTATTGAATGCAAATAACTATGGTACTGCTGATCATGATCAATTTATAGCAGAGGCTATTAAAGCTAATCCAAATGTAAAGTGGAAGGTTGCTACATGGCACCAATCTGCATACAGTGAAGCTAATCACAATACTAAAAATGAACTTGATGATCCAGTTTTAACAATACGTAATACTTGGACAAAAATGATGGATAAATACAATATAGATGTTGTACTACAAGGACATGATCACTACTATACTCGTACTGCACAAATGTTAAATGGAAGTGCTGTTGATCCTAATAGTGGTGCTCCTGAAACTTTGAAAAATAGTAGCAACGCTTCTGTACCAGGTACCACAAATCCAAATGCTACTTATGCAAAAAAAGAATATCCAGACAGTGTAACTAATCCTAAGGGAACAGTTTACTTTACTCTTGATTCAGGTACAGGAAGTAAATATTATGACTTCAACAATGGTAATAATGATACAATTGGCGGAAGTGCTGACCATTCATTTAGTGTTGTTGGATGGCAGGGGTATGTTCCATCGTACTCATATGTAAGTTTCACTGATGATACATTTACAATCAAGACTTATGCAGCAAATGATTATACAATTGGTAATCAATCATTAATTGATAGCTACACTATTACAAAGAAATAATAAATAAGCATAACTTAGTAAAAGACAAAAGTTCAGTTAATATTGACTGGACTGTTTGTCATATAAAATTAAACTGCTTTTTATAAGGCAGTATAGAAGTAGGAGAATAGCATGAATATTATGAATATAAAATTAGGTTGGATTTCATCTATTAAAATAGGGGGCAAAATTATTGGATCTATTGCCATTTTGTCTGTTTACATTATACTGGCTATACTTTTTAGCTCACATACGCCTATTTATAATCCATTTAGTTCAGGAGCTGGTGGAGAAGTACATTATGAAAAGGGTAAGGTTGTCTCAATTGATGAACAGGTAATAAATTCATCAGGGTTTTCTGGGCTTTACATTGGAAGACAAATTGTAGATGTACTTATAGAAAGTGGGCAATATAAAGGACAGACTTTTAAGGTTAATAATGCCCTTAATTATGATACTAATTTTATTCTTCATAATGGACAGGATATTGTGGTGTCTGTTAATACATCTACTGATGATAAATCATACGTAAATGTTTATATGTTTGCACCATATCGTGTTGTTCCTTTACTTGTACTTATAGGTCTTTTTATTGGAGCAATCTGCTTAGTAGGTGGATGGCGCGGTTTTCATTCTGTGCTAGGGATAATATTTACCTTGACCACGGTATTATTTATTTTTGTTCCATTACTTTTCATGGGTGTATCTGATGTCTTGGCAACTATATTACTTGTCATTGTAACTTCTTGCGTAACCCTCTTTTTAGTAGGTGGCTTTGATAGAAAAACTTTGTCTGCCGTATTAGGAACAGTGGCAGGTGTTGTTGTATCAGTTGTAATTATGCTTATTTTTAGTAGGATTCTAGGAATATCTGGTTATACATCTTCAGATACAGATGCATTGCTTAACATTGCTGGACAAAGCAAGCTGCAGGTGAAAGATCTTTTATTTACAGGTATTATTATTGCTTCACTTGGAGCTGTAATGGATATTGCTATTTCCATTGCTACCTCAATCAATGAACTAAAGAAGCAAAATCAGGAGGCTTCCTTTAGTGAATTATTCAGTTCAGGTATGAATATTGGACGAGATATGATGGGGACTATGAGTAATACTCTTATCCTAGCATTCCTAGGTGAATCCATTTTCTCTTTTATTTTAATGTACTCCTATCAAGTACAGTTTAGGCAATTGATTAACTCAAACGGTGTTGCAATTGATATTCTTAATTCTGTTTGCGGGAGCTTAGCAGTTATACTTACAGTTCCAATTGTATCGGCTATTGCAGCAAAACTGCTTCAAGGAAAGCAAAGTTCCGTTAAAGAACAATAAACTAGTTCTAATGCACTTTAGATACCTGAATTTATGCATATAATTCACCGAAATCATAAATATTTTGATTCCGAAAAGCTATGAAAATATCGCTGAAGGTTCTAAGCAGCAGGTTGTATCCACTTTAGCATGCTCCAACTTTCAGTTTGACAAGCTAAAATGGAACAATCTACAGCTAAGAACCTTTAACAGCTCATTTTCAAATGTTTTCTACACAAATATATTTATGATTTCTAGTGAAGATATGAGCTCAAAGTTTTAGCAACTTTGTAAATATGTTCATCTATATAGATATCCAACCCAAAAGATATACCTATACTTTAATCTTTGTGAATTATACTAGAAATTAGATACATGTTTGTGAAAGCGGCATTTGAAATTGAGTTGTGATAGTTCTTAGGTGAAGGTTGTTCCATTTTCTGCTTGCCCTAAACTTGTTTTTGGAGCATGCAGAAATGAGTTCAACCTTCCACTTAGAACTATCCAGCGAAAATTTCACTAGTCCGCTGGAACAAATTTGTATCTAATTTCGGTTTTGCCACACATAAATATAATTTTAAATTTGGATATCTATAATGAAACAACAGGCAGCCTAAAAATATTTGTAATAGGCTGCATTTTTATTGTTGATATTTTGTTGACAGGTAAACAAAATGATGTTAAGATGATTTTGTTGAGAGGTAAACAAAAAAGTATCTGCTACGAAAGGAGAATTTAAAATGAAATCAGAAAGTACAAAACAAATTATAGATATAAAAGATATGCAAGGAGGAAAAAGTATGAATGTAATCGGAATTAGTGCTAGTTCACGAAAAGAAGGGAATACTGCCTGGATAGTAAATAAAATACTCGAAGGTGCGAAAGAACAAGGTATTGAAACTCAATACTTTGATTTTAATAATCTTGATATCAAACCATGTCAAGGATGTTGGGCCTGCCATAAAGGTGATCAGGGGTGTGTTATCAAAGATGATATGCAAAAACTTAATGATGCAATTGACCGTGCAAATGTCATTGTTTTTGGTTCGCCGATTTATATGATGCAGATGAGTGCTCAAGGAAAGATCATCATTGACAGGATGTTTGCACGATTTTCTCCACGATACTCTCCATATTTCAAGGAAGAAAATGCAGCTGAAAAAAGACTAATTCTTACGTTTAATCAGGGAAATCCAGATCCAGAACTGTTCAAGTCGTATATTGATTATACTAAACACATGTTTGAGCTGCTTGAATTTGATGTTAAAGAGGTACCTGTTGTTACTGGTTTGAGAAATGGACCAGTTAATGAAAGAGAAGATCTTAACATTATGTTAAAGGATATAGGCTCAACAATTGTTTCTCAAGGGTCAAAGAAGTAATAGATATATTAGTTGCTTTTGCTCATTCCTCAATTTTGGAGGGATGGTCAAAAATCCTAAGTTATTACACGGTAATAATAGTTATTAATGAGACAAAATAGCAACTACTAACAGGATGATTCACTCATTTTATATCAATCCAACTTCATAAATTTTTCCTAAATAACAAATATTGATAGGAGGGTTTAAATGTCCAAATTTAAATCAAATAATGAACAAAGTTCAGAACAAATTATAGATAAACACGCTTTAATATTCGGTCTTATATCTGTATTTCTTTGTGGAATAGGCTTTACGATCATAGCACCAGTCGTTCCATTTTTAGTTCAGCCTTATACAAGTAATCCAGGAGAGCAAGCTATAGTTGTTACACTTCTTACATCTGTTTATGCAGTTTGTGTGTTTTTAGCAGCTCCAGGACTTGGCGCTTTGAGCGACAGATATGGACGTCGTCCAGTACTCTTAGTATGTCTCTTGGGTTCAGCAATCGGGTACGTAGTCTTTGGTATAGGAGGAGCCTTATGGATACTATTTGCCGGGCGTATAATAGATGGTATAACAGGTGGTACCATAAGCACTATTTTTGCATATTTTGCAGACATAATTCCTAGTAATCAGAGAACTAAATACTTTGGATGGGTGAGCGCTATTGTAGGCGTAGGTACTGTCATTGGTCCAACTCTAGGTGGATTACTTGCTAAGTTTGGTTATTCTGTGCCAATGTATTTTGGGGCAATAATAACTTTACTAAATGTTGTTTATGGAATCTTTTTTATGCCTGAGAGTCTTCACAATGAAGATAGACTAGAGAAGATCACTTTCGTGAGACTAAATCCATTTACACAGCTTGCAATCATACTTTCTATGAAAAGCATAAAGATGTTACTTATATCAGGATTCTTACTTTGGATACCAAACGGATCTCTGCAAGCAGTTTTTTCACAATTTACAATAGATACTTTTAGCTGGGAGCCTACAGTAATCGGACTCATGTTTTCAATTATGGGCTTTCAAGATATCATTTCACAGAGCCTTATAATGCCAAAGCTTTTACTAAAGCTTAATGATAAACAAATAGCGATCCTCGGCATGGGTTCGGAGATTATGGGATATGCTTTTATTGCTCTATCGGCTTTGTTATCATTTTATCCTCTATTTATCATTGGAATGTTTATATTTGGTTTTGGTGATTCAATATTTGGGCCTTCATTTAATGGGATGCTTTCCAAGTCTGTGGATTCCAGTGAACAAGGAAGGATTCAAGGAGGCAGTCAATCTATTCAGGCTTTAGCAAGAATGATTGGACCTATCATTGGTGGACAAATCTATGTATCACTTGGTCATTCAGCACCTGCTTTTATGGGGATACTCCTTATAGCATTGGCAATACCAGTTTTATATAATAGAACCCATGTAAATATATAAAATATATATGTTGCAAAAATAATTCTTCATCATAATTCTAAAAATATTACAAGAATTTTATCTGTAATTGTGAATTGTGAAATGTGCATTGTGAATTGTAACATATATACATACTTTATTCTCAGGCGAGTATCAATTTTCATTTTGGATTGTAAGGAATATAAAAATGATAAAAAGTCCATGTCGCCTGAGATTTTGGTATAAGGCAAGGAGATGAATTGCCCTCATATTATATAGAATCTGACAGCTTACATTAAATATGTAGGCTGTTTTTTTTAGAAATTTATATTCCAATAAAATCTATGGATGAGGTACTCCTTGAGTGTATAACTTAAAAAAGGTTGATTGACTAGTTTTTGTATTTTAAAAAGAATAAAAAAGAAATCTACACCTATGAAAAGAGCGCGAAGCACAATACGGAACTTAAATATATTTGCCTGCGATTTTGTTCTTTGCTTCAAGAGTATAAAATTTTTGAATTTTAAAAGACAATTATATAAATGGTTAAGTGGAAGAGGTTTGTAAAAATAAATATGATTAAAGAATTAATAAGGGCTAGAGAATATCTAACCCTTATTAATTTTACATATTTATCATATATACTGATAAATTAATTAGGAAGATTAAGGGAAAAAGAGAAAATATAAGCATAACTGATATAATTGATAAAAATATCATTATTGACGATAGAAACGGATTTTTGTTTTATCGGAAAAACTGATAAAATATAAGTATAGTAAGACAGACAAGCAGTTGAGAAAGTCGATTGAATGGGGGAGAATATATGAAATTAACACCAATAAGATTAAGGAGATTAAACTCTGGTCTTGATAGTGAGGAGGTTATAGAAGCATTAAAAATAAGTAAAAGTACATTTTATAAGTTAGAGCAAGGATGGACAAGGCCATCGCCTGCACTGATAAAAAGACTTGCAGATATTTATAAATGCTCAACAGATGACATATTTAGAGATTTAAAGATAACAGGGTAGATAATAAAAGATTCATCAAAATTTATGAGTGCATTATAAGAGGTGAAAAACAAAAGTTATCGAGATAGATATTTTATGTCAGGGGGAATTCAAATTGTTAATTAAGTGTAACTGGAGAACCTGTAAAAATTATAAAGATGGAGTATGCAGAGCAGATTCTATTGAATTAAAGAGCTTTGATTACGAAGAAGATAATGAAGAGTTAGAAGGTTTAAAATGTGCCACATATGAATATGATTCCTTTTGGATGTGCGATAAGGGAAGAGAAGTAGATGTAAGATGATATATAAAAAAATACGAAAGCTATAAGATGGTATAGGAGTTGATAAGATGAGCGAGGGCTGGTTTAAGATTCATAGAGTTTTATTTGAAAAGGCTATTTGGTTAAATTCAACTTTAGAGCAGAAGGTTATATTGATTACGATTCTAAGTATGGCAAATCATGAAAAAAGGGAGTGGGAATGGAAAGGAACAAAGTTTAAAGCAGAAGCAGGTCAATTTGTAACTTCATTAGAGGGAATAGTTAATAAAAGTGGTGATGGTATATCACTTCAAAATGTAAGAACTGCCCTTAAGAAATTTGAAAGATATGATTTTTTAACACAAGAGGTAACAAAGACTGGAAGACTTATAAAGATAGTAAACTGGGAACTTTACCAAGGAAAGCAAGATAAAAATAGCAGGCATTCTAACAGTGAATTAACAAGTATCTCACAAACAGCTGACAAAGAGGTAACAACTAACAAGAATAATAAAAATTATAAGAATTATAAGAATACTATATTTATAGAAGAGTTCACTAAAAATAAGCTTCTAATTGAAAGTATATCAGAATTTATAAAAATGAGAGAAAGAATTAAAAAGCCAGTAACAGATAAAGCACTAAAAATATTGCTAAATAAATTAAAAGATTTATCTCAAGATGAGGAGATACAAATTAAAATTTTAGAAAACAGCATAGAGAATTGTTGGCAGGGATTATATCCATTGAAGGAGGAAACGCATATTTATGGAGGCACTTCAAAGAATATTAGATCAAGTGAGAGAAAATTCAATATCAAAATCCCAGAACGGAAACCAAAAGCAAGTGCAGGCTGCACAAGAGACAGGCCATTTTAAATGTGAAAAATGCAAGGATACAGGTTATATTATAAAAGCTCAATTTCATGCACAGCCACTGATGACACCATGTTCGTGTTTAGAGATTGAAAATGTCAAAAGGTTATGGAAAAATAGTGGGATAAACCCAGAAAATTTAGAAAAGACCTTTAGTAATTTTGAAGAATGGTCAAGAACTTCTAAAAAAATGAAATTTATTGCAACAGAGTATTACATGAGTTTTGATGAGATAAGATCAAATAGGAAAAATTCAATTTTACTTTGTGGTAATCCAGGAAGCGGAAAGACTCATATTGCCTTAGCTCTTGCAAATAACTTTTTGAAAAATAATATAAAAGTTGTTTACATGCCTTATAGAGATGTAATTACAAGCCTTAAACAAAATATCCTAGATAAAGAATATTATAAAAAGACCTTAAGCAAATATCAAACCTGCGAAATTCTATTAATTGATGATTTATATAAAGGAAAAGTTAATGAAACAGACATAAATATAATGTTTGAACTGATAAATTATAGGTATTTTAATCACTTGCCAGTTATTGTTTCAAGTGAGTTCACAGTTGAAAGACTGCTAAATTTTGATGAAGCAATAGGAAGCAGAATATATGAAATGACCAAGGATTTTATAGTTGAAATTCAAGGCACGGAAAATAATTATAGACTGAGGTGAGAATATGTCAAATATACACTGGTGCATATGCTTAAAAAGCAGCAATATGCCAGGAAAAATAATTTTTAAAAAACATGCTGAATTTGGGGATAAGATAAATAAAATCTTAGAGAATAAAAGTGCTGAGTTAATGGGGGAAGAGGTTTTGAAAAATGAATATAGCGGTGCAAATGGAACCAAAGATTTAGAGTGTGAAAAAGATTTTGCATTCATAAAGGAAGTTAATGATTTAGATTATGAAAATAATGAAATAAGCAAAAATAGTGAAGGTACCAAGAGTAAAGTTTTAATTAATAAAGTTGAGGGGAGAAATAATATGGATTCAAAAGGAATTATACAAAGATTAAATACATGCATCATAGCATTAAACAGGAGCAATACACAGTTAAAAACTTTGGGGCTTAAAAAGGCTCAAGCAGAGAAAGAATATAAAGTAAAACAGGCTGAGGAAATATTAAAACTTAGGGAAGATAAATATCCAGCTACCTTAATAATGGAATTAGTCAAAGGAAATAAAGATGTAGCAGAATTAAGACTTCAAAGAGATGTAGCAGAAAATGCTTATTTTACATGCTTAGATGGAATAGATAATTTAAGAATAGAAATAGAATTGATAAAGAATAAATTAAAATGGCTTAGAGCTGAACTTAATAGTCTATAAAAGAGACTTACATGGTGATTTTATTTATTAATGTTTAGGTTAGATGCAAACTTCATAAAAGTAGAAGATGATAAATAGTTTTATTTATAGATAATCCAACTAACACCTGAATTTATGCATATAACTCGCCGAAATGAATAACATACTTTTGTTCCAGTTTCTGGGTAATTATAATGGGGGATTCTAAGGCTATAAAGTTGCACCCAAAGTGCTAGCCTCAAAGAACAAGCTTTGAACTAGCACATTTGGAACAACTTATAGCCAAAGAATCACATCCATCAAAATTACCAATGAAACATTCCACAAAAGTATATTACTCATTTCTAGTTGGGATATATTTCATAGCATAAATCTAACTTATAATTGTGTTATCTATAAATCATAGTGTGAATATAAAACTTGATTAAATTGAGATCTATTTTGTGGAGATGTATAAGGAAACTTTGAAAGATTAGTAAGTAAGAAGGCTAATGAGTAAGGAGGAGTGATATATATGAATATCACTCTGCAAACAAGGAATTGGGAATGATTACAATTAAATCATAACATATAAATGCATCATTGTAATGGTTTTTAATAACCAAAATTGTGGCATCATTCCCCATTTCTCTTGAGCTAAATTAATCTAGCCATATATGTTGAAATAATATAGTGTTCAAAATCAAATTTATATAAGTATCAGCCGAAATTGAATACATATTTGTTCTATAGGACTATGAAAATTTCGCTGAAATGTTCTAAATGAAAGGTTGCGCTTATTACTGCATGTTCCCACCTTCAATGTGACAAGCAGTAAGTGGAACAACCTCCCATTAAGAATCTAAGCAGTTTTATTTTCGAATGCCTGAATTCATATCATGAACTTTGAGGTTACAAACATGTACCAAATTTCTGTGTTTATGATATATATATTGCAAAAATAATTCTTCAGCATAATTCTAAAAATATTAAAAGAATTTTAGCTGTAATTGTGAATCGTGAAATGTGCAGTGTGAATTGCAACATATATATATCAAATTTTCAATGTGGAGACTTATTATATACAAAATGGATTTTAATTATTTTTAGAAATTTAGAAACTAGGGGTGGTTAATATGAACAGTACAATAGATAAAGTAAGAAGATATAGAGAGATTTTAGCAGACATACAAGATATAGAAATAAGAGTTCAGGAGCTTGAGGAAGAAATCATAGGAATAAGTGGAATAGAGATGGGAGAAAGAACAGGAAAAACTTATAAGATTACTTCAAGTGTGGAGCAGCAAGCAGAAAAGTTAATGGAAAGAAAAGAAGATTTATATAAGGAGCAAGCAAATAAGAAAAGAGAATTAAAAAGGATAGAAAATGCGCTTACTATATTGACAGAAGAAGAAAGCGACATTATAAAAATTGTTCATATAGAACATAGAAAATATTATGTCGTTCAGGAAAAATTAAAGCTATCTTATCAAAGGATAAAACAGCTAGAAAAGCAGGCAGCTACTAAGATGGAAAAGTATATATCATAATGATTTTGGGAAAAGGTATTTCCTCGGAAATATTTGTTGTAAAATTGAAAACTTCAAGGGGAATGTGGCTTGTGAATCGCAACATATATAATAATATTATAATCAATAGTCATATTCATGTATATAAAATACCCAAAATAGAGTCTACAGCATTTTACTGTAGACTCTTTGATTTTTCGAAGATCTTATTTCCTAAACTAACTATTAATGATAAGCTTATTACTTCTTTTCAATTATTGCAGTATATTTTAGTTCTTTTTTCTCATCATTAAATTCAAAATTTAATTTTAAGTTAGGGGGATAAGTGTAGCCAGACAAATATATTTCATATTTATTAGCTTCAATTTCATTCATTGTTGAATTTTTTTCAATTATTTGTTTATAGTATTCATAAGATTCTTCTGGCAATGACCAAGAAGCTGAAATTCTACTTGTTGTTTCAAATAAACCGTTATATTTTCTGTAGAAATAGTCTATATTTTCAGCATCATCTGGCACTTTTTCAGGGAAAAAATTCTTATAAATGGCTTCATATTTACGCATATCATTACCAACATGTAAGTAATTATTAGGTGAATTTGTAAATGAATCTAATGGAGGAGTTACAAAAACTAACATAAATCCACTAGCCAAACTTAACATGATAGAAATTAATAAAGCTAAAACATTTAATATAATTTTCCATCCGTATGATTTAATATAATTCGTCTTACTTAAAATAATTTTTCCTAAGATACTGCAAAGTAAAGGAAGCATAAACATAATAAATAAGATACTATATGTTTTAAGCCCTAAACTTCCAAAATAGAATCTTGGATATTCTAAATCATAACCTATTTTAATAGAAAGATATCCAACAATTATCCCTAATATATTAAGACCAATAATAACAGTATATATAACTTTAAATATTTTTTTTATGGTCTCAAATCGTATATTCTTTTTAGCATTCAGTAATAAATCTTTCTCTTGGAGATTAGCATAAGTGTCACTATAATCATAACTTTTGGCCTCAACATTTTCTGTAGACTCTTTGAAAAGTTTTCTACACTGTGCACAATCATGTAAATGCTCTTCTACAAGAAGTTTGCTTTCGGGACTGCATGTATTATCGATGTATGCAGGTAACAAGTCCATAATTACTTCACATTTCATATTTTCATCTCCTTTAGGCTTTTTTGTAACATTAGTTTTGCACGATGAAATGTAACTCTTGCCCAGGTTTCATTTTTACCATATTTTTTACCTATCTCTTTATAACTTAATTCTAAATATGTCCTACTAAAGAATACGGTTTTGTAAGGATCACACATTTGCATAACTATTTTTAAAATATAACTTAATTCATCTTTTTTAACAAAATCATCTTCTAAAAGATTTTCTGTATTAAACTCCATTTTTTGTATGTTTTCAATATCAATTATTTTAGATGTCTTTTTTAAATAATCAAAATATAAGTTTTTTCCTATTTGACACAGCCAAACAATCAATTTACTTTTTCCTTTAAAACTTTCAATTTTATTAAATGCCTTTACAAAAGTCTCTTGTGTTAAGTCTTCTGCTAAATCATAGTCTTTAGTTAATTTTAGTAAGAACTTAAATACATTCTTAACATATAATTCATATATTATTTCAAAATCTGTTTTTTTCATCTGCCTCCCCTTTTACAATATAAATCTTAAAATGGTTATTCAAAGATTTAGGTAGATTTTTAGTACTTATATATATGACTATTAAAAAAAGATTTCGTTACAAAAAAATTAAAAATTATTATTACTTTAAATATATCATTAGAATTATATCGGTAAAACAATTTATAAATAACCAGCATTAAATAAATAGATTATTCACTTGGAGCAAAATAAAATTAATAGAAAAATTTTAGAAATCCTAAATAATATCTATAAAAAATTAATATTGAAATCATCTATAATAGTAGATGAACTAAAAACATTTACGGAAATGATATTATCCCTTCATACTGTCAAGTTTATTATTTTAACTGACTATTATAAAGGGAGCATATCAAAAAGTAGGTGTTTTTATTATATAAAAATAACTAATAAAAGAGGTGTAGTAGAAAGGATGGTATATATGAAAGGCATAGACGTAAGTAATCATAATGGAAGCATAAATTTTGGACAGGTGAAAGATTCAGGAATAGAAGCTGTTTACATTAAAGCTACAGAAGGTACAACATTCAAAGATCGATGTTTAGAGGTTAATTATTCCAATGCACATTGCGAAGGATTAAAAACAGGATTTTATCATTTCTTGGTTGGGACTAGCGAGCCAGAAACTCAGGCTAATAGTTTCTATAATGCTATAAAGGATAAAGCAAATGATCTAATTCCAATGTTAGATGTAGAAAGTAATTTTGATGGATTAATGGACTTTGTATTAAGATTTATTGCTAAATTTAAAGAGATATCAAATATGCAAATTGGTATTTATACTTATACTAGTTTTACAGATAACTTGGATGATAGAATTGCTGGTTATCCACTATGGGAGGCGAATTATAATAATAATCCATGGAAATTAAATTCTAATTTCTTTGCTAATAGAGTGGGCCACCAATATTCTGAAACAGGATGTGTAAATGGTATAGATACTGATTGCGATATGAATGAGTTTAATGATGGAATAATAAATAAAACTAATGGATATGTAAGAACCAATTATCTTCCAATTGGATATAGAGGTGATGGAAGTTTTGCTGGAGTTGACATGGAATATGTGCAAGAATATTTTGAAGATATTCGTATCTATGCTAATTCAAATGAAAAGGGAATTTGGGTTGAAACTCAAAATTTGCCTATGAGCAAATGTTTGGAATTAAAAGATACGTTAGGATGTTGGTTTTATGAAATAAAATAGTTTAAAGGGCATGAGAGTAATCTTGTGCCCTCTATTTTTTTGCACTTTTCTGATATGTCCTTAGTAAAAGGATCGTAGAGAGCTATGATATAAGCAGTTTATGTGGTGGTTTGAAATATATGTTATAATAATTATTATATGGAATAGAAATTTGGTTCAGATAGTAATTAATATTACTAATTATAGATTTTTATACTGGAGGGAAGTAGTTGAATGAGAGTAAAATATGGAAAGTGATTTTTTATTCAATGGGTATTATAAGTGTAATTGTTTTGGGGTTATACATATATGCTATGTCTACATTTTCTGAATCATTTTCATAGATATAAAAATGAAATTAATAGGGGTGGGAGTATAATATGAAAAGAGTTTTGCTTTTAATCTTTACTACCATAATTATGTTTCAATTTTTGATTGCATGCTCGACAAATAAAAATGTAGCATTTAAAGAATTTTATTCTAATGTAATTGGGTTTAGTAAAACTGATGAAGAACAAGCTATTCAGCAAGATACGATTCTAATGTTGACTAATGAAGAGTTTCAAAGGTTTAAAGATAAATATTTTACACCAAGAGAAATTCCAATGAAATCACCTGATAAAGAAATGGCAATTTTATACTTACAAATACCTTCCGTAAATAGTTCAGTACAAGGATATAGAGTTGAAAGTATAAATGTAGGCAATGATACTTTAACAGTAAACCTAAAACAATCATCAGTTGCACAAGTTGATGGAATAGAAGGTTTTGATGGTACATGGAAATGGGTTATATTAGTTCAAGTAGATAAAGCTAATTTAAAAGATAATATGAAGATTGTTTTAAATAAATAAATTTAATCTAATACTTTTAAGATTAGAATAAGCCACAAAATAGGAGGTATTATGGAGATAGAGTTTAAAATTTCAAAGGATGAATTAATAGCTTTTAATATGAAGTATATTGTTAACACAAAAACTTACAAACAGCAAATTCGTGCATATGCTGTACTTGCTTTTTTTATACTGCTTGGATTGATGATTTTACTTAGAAGTACCTTATACACTGTAACTATTATTATTATGTACATTATATTCTTCTTTTTTAGAAAAAAAATATTTAACAGATCATTAAGAAGAAGATTTCTAAGAATATATGGAACAAATAAATTAACAGATACATTTGAGACAACGCATTTAAAATTTATAGAAAAAGGAATAAAAACTAATACTAGATTTTCAGAGAAAATTCATAATTGGAACTCCATAAAAGGTTTGTATTTATTAGAACAATATATTTTTATACCTACAATGAATGGTGAAAGTTTAGTAATACCTATATTGTCGTTCTATTCAATGGACGATAAGAATTTATTTTTAGATACTATTATTAAGAATACAAATTTAGAGTTAAAATATAGTTATCCTGATTCGGTTTAGTTTTAAATTCTATAAAACCTCCTCAATTTTGAGGAGGTTTTTGATATTTTATAAAGTAAAGTTATGCAATTGCAATGACTGCCGAAATTGCTTCAATTGCTTCTGAAAAAGCAGATATAATTGCAGCACCTAAAGCTGTTTCAGGAAGTGCAAGTAATATAGCAGCAACAACTGCAATGCATATTATGACACCTATAGCGGGATTTTCTTTAACAAAATCAACTACGCTGCTTGCAGCAAGTTTAAGATCTTCAAGCAATTTATCTTTATCTACTCTAAATTCAATTGATAAAGTTTCTGAAAGAGAAAATGTATCATGTTCAGGCACGTTAAATGAATTTTCAAGCTCAATCTTTAAACTAGTACCATTAGTTGATGTTTTAATTGATAGTTCCATATCTTTGGCTTTTGCAAGAATTGTTGACAATTCAATGTTATCTTTATTTAAAGATGCTTTAAGATTATCAAGAGGCGTTTGTATATCGGCACCATCAAATTCACCACCTTTAAATTTTATAACTTTTGAGTCATCTCCTAAGGCAGCTTTTACTGCTGCTCCTATAGCGATTTTAACAAATGCATTATTAAATATTTCTATTTCTGCATCAGGGGTTGAGAATTCAACGCCAAATAGTTTGGCAAAACTGTTATCATTAAGTGCTCCTAAGATATCGACTGGAACTACGCTATTAACACCTGGATTCTTTCCAGAAGAAATATTATTATCAATTTCAATATCTGCATTGCCATGTAAAGTAACGGTTGAAATTTGGTCAAATGCCCAATCTTTTGGAAGTGGATATCCAAGATTTCCACTAAAGCCAGTAGACATATCACATACGAAACTACTGCAAGAATAACCGGCATTTTGCACTCTGCTGCATACATTTCTAGGTGCATATATACCTATTTTATAGATGGAATTTGCGTTAGTGAATTTTTCGCTTATTGCTTTAAAATAAGGTAATACATTAGATGTTACATCAGAATCTAGTGCATCAAAATCAACAGCAAAATATATTATTGTATCTTTAGTAAAACCTAATTGGGCTGCAGCAAATATAGCTGAGTCTGCATCGAAGACACCTTGCTCATATGAAAAATAACTTAATTTGTATCCTCCAACTTCAAAGATTGGAATAACTCTTAATCCATTATCAAATATAATTTTTAATTCAGATGAGGTCATTCTAAATTTTCCAGTAAGATATCTGCCAACTACTTCATATTTATTAGATTTAAGAGTAGCCGCAATTGCGTCTGTAATAGTAGTTGAACAATCGCAGGCAGTACCTTTTCTAGTGTTATCTCCAGTACTTACAAGCAGTGATGCAAAGGTTTGGCTTCCAGCAATTCCATCAGCATTTAAGCCGCAAAAACTTTGGAACTTTGTAACTGCATTTTTAACTCCATTTCCATAACCACCATCAAATCCATTAGGATCAAATTCTTTACCGTTACAATATAAAGCAAACTGTAGTAAATATATAAATTTAGTTTTAGTACTTCCTAATGATAAAACAGGACATTTACTTTTAGTTGAAGGTCCAAATACTCCATTTGGTGTAGAAATGCCTTCCTCAATCTGCAGAGCATAAATTAAGGCTTTATTAGTAGAACGGTCATAAATTCCATTGCATGGTACTAAGCCTATATCTATACTAAAAGAAGTATTTGAAATATAATTTTTGTTTAAGTATTGTTGAATAGTACGTATTTTTTGATCACATTTGTCCTTATATTCACCATAAGTAAGCATTTGAAAAGCATCCATAGATAATAAAGCTTTCATTAAAATACTATCAACAACACCATTTGCATTAGATAATCCAGCATCAGTTTGAAGTTGTTTTATAGCAGCTTCTGTATTTGTACCAAATGTACCAGTAAATCCGCCGGGGTTATATCCTTTGCAGAATAATGCTCCTTGGAGAATAAATATTTTATGCTGATAAGATATAATAGCGGATTCAGACCAGTCATTTTGTGGCTGAGAGTCAATTGATAAATTTTCAAATGCACTTCTTGTTGCGGGGCCAAAGCTTCCGTTAGGGGTAGATATACCAAGTTCAATCTGCAGAGCAGTTGTTAGTGCTGTTATTGTTGTCCAGCCAGTAGCCCCATCCTCAGGAATTATTTTGTAATTAGAATTATCCTTGTAAATTCCATTTAACCATTGTTGGGTTTTTAATACCATTTGATCCAAGTGAATCACTCCTTTATTTTTGTTTTCATAATATATAAGAGAATAATTTAATAATATGTAAACCTAAAATTAAAGAAATATTTTTATTATGCTAGCAGTACCAAAAATAAAATCTACATGGATATTAGAAATATAGATATAAAATAATCTCAATGGCGTGAAAATAATTTTATGCTCTCCATTTTTTTGTAAAGAATCAAAGATATGCTATAATAAAGTAAACGTTAAAATAAAGATACAATACAAGCTGTTATTAAATTTTATGAGAATATTGTAAACTTAAAGGAGATTGATAATTTATGGTAGAGAACATTACAGAATATTCATTAAATGATGGGCTTAAAGTGCCAAGCATTGGTTTTGGGACATACAGTCTAAATGGTATAGACGGAGCTAATAGCATAAAAGAGGCAATTGATTTAGGGTATAGATTAATTGATTCAGCATTTAATTATGAAAATGAAGGTGCAGTTGGAGAAGCAGTAAGGAAATGCTCTGTTTCAAGAGAAAAGCTTATAATTACTTCTAAATTACCTGGTCGTCATCACTCATATAAAGAAGCTATTAATACAGTTGAAGAGTCATTATTTAGGGCTGGATTAGATTATTATGATTTATATCTTATTCATTGGCCTAATCCAAGAATTAATTTATATGTTGAAGCTTGGCAGGCAATGATTGAATTAAAGAAAAGAGGCTTAATTAGATCAATAGGTGTTTGCAATTTCATGCCAGAACATTTACAGACTTTAATAAAAGAAACTGGCGTAGCTCCTAGTATTAATCAAATTGAGCTTCATCCTTATTTTAATCAAGAAGAACAACGTGCTTGTAACAAAGAACATGGTATACTTACAGAATCTTGGAGCCCTCTTGGAAGAGGTAATAGTATGCTACAAGATGAGAAAATTGCTGGAATTGCTGAAACACATAAAAAATCTATTTCACAAGTAATTTTACGTTGGCATATACAATTAGGGGCTATTCCACTTCCAAAAGCATCATCAAAAGAGCATCAATTAGATAATCTAAATATTTTTGATTTCGAATTATCAGAAGATGAAATGAAAATCATTTCTGGACTTTCTCGTGAAGAGGGTCGTACAACTAATCAAGATCCTAGAGTTTATGAAGAATTCTAATAAAATAAGTAGTAGAAAGTAATAGCTGCAGAAATAGGTACAACTGTTGTTCTTGCTCCATTCTAATAAAATAAGCGGTAGAAAGGAACAACCTGACTACTGCTTATTTTTATGTTTATATATATTACTTCTCATGATAAAACTTAGTAAAGCAGTAGAGAGGAAGGTCCTAACTACTGCTTTTGTCTTTTAGGAAACACAATGTTCTATATCATACATTAGTATGAGATTAAGAATTAATAATGAAAATATATCCACTCCATTAGTATATTATCCGGCAATAAAAATGTGATAAAAATTAGTAAGATAATTGATATTTTCATTATTTCTTTTATAGCAAATCATAAATTAATACATAGTATGGAATTGTAGAGAGATTCTTATGTACCATAACTTAATGATAGTGTAACTATGCTATGAAGAAATAGATATAAAAATAAATTTACACTGTTAAATATAAATGTTTAATTTTATTATTCATTACGGAGGAGAAAAAGATGAGTAACAAAGAGTGCTGTGATTGTGATGATCTTGGAATAATGTATACTATTAATTGCGAAGGAACTCTTAGCGACGATGCCGAGTGCTGTCCAAGAATGGATTACCCTGGAAAAGATGCATTGGAAGATGCGTATAATCAAGGACGTAATAAAGGGTATTGTGATGGTGTGGAAGCTGGACGTGAAGATGGATACTGTAAAGGATACGAGCAGGGAGCAAGGGAAGCATGCGAAAACACAAAGCAAAAAGCTTTAGATTGTGTAAGAAATATTAATTGTCGTTAATTGTTAAAAGAATATTTATTGTTTAGTAAATTTACTGAATAACAAAAATAAGAGATAGCAGAAAATCATGTGAATGATAATAAGGCTATCTCTTTATTTATTGAAAATAGGAAACGTATTTTAATTATTAGCATAATTTTTAAATAATATACATGAATAATAAAAATATTATTAATCTTTTTCGCTTTTGTATTGAATTAATTTTTTATTTATAAGCTTTGCTTCCCTTTCGCCATTTATGCTCATCATAGTATAAACTAAAAATTTTACTATAACTAATGCAAAGATATATGCTAGAAGTAAATTAATATTCATAACCTTACCTGGGCTAAAAAACAACAGCCATAATAAAATCATTAATTCTGAGAGAGTTAAGAAAACATTAAAAGTAATTAGTCGAACTTTTTTATTAATATCGTTTTTGTTTATAAAAGCCAATTTGAAAAATACGTACGCCAATGAGAATAACATAATTTGAAAAAGTTGTGAAGTTTCAATTGTTTCCTTTGAATAAATCGCTGAAATCGTTGTAATAAGGATCATTAGGAATCCGCTAGATATAAAGAAATCTTTTAAAGAATTTTTTAAATAACCAATAAATTTCATAGTATAACCTCCTTATTTATAATCCTAATTTTTTCTTAAATACAGGAACATATTGTCTTGAAATGAATATCTTTTCTCCATTTTGTAGTAATGCTTCAAATTTGCCATAGAAAATTGGGCTAACAGATTCTATTTTAGAAATATTAATAATTGTTGACTTTGATGCTCTAAAAAAATCACTGTTCTCATATTCAGACTCAATTTCGTAGAGCTTAAGTCTTGATTGGAAAATTTTTTGCTTACAGTAGATGAAGACTTTATTATCTACAGATTCAAAATAAAATACATCTTTAGGATTGATAATATGCATTTGTAAATCTGTAAATCCAATAAGCTTTTTTGAAGATGATTTGAGAGAATAAATTAATTGTAGTAATGATTCGTCAGGCTCGTTACATTTTATTATTATTTCTGGTTCCGATCCAGCAGGGATATTTTCAATAATAATTTTCATTTCCACGTCCCTCCTTGCTTTATATTTATAGTATATGTCAGCAAATTTCACTATTCAATAGATTTGAAGTGAGATGCAAAGCTAGCTTTGTAAGTTGTATTTTTAGATTGATAGGTTGAAAAATATGCTAATCAAAAGAGAAATCACTTTGGTAAATTAATCATTATAGGATGTATTTCACAAAAAATAATATATGTTATAATTTACTTAAGATGGGAAGTAAGGCTATATTATGAAATTTGAGAGATAATAAGATTTAGAGTTATTTGGATTTTAATAATGAAATTAGTACAATCTTAGAATTGTTAAGATTTATTATTAAAATATAATCAAGATTGTTTCAATAAATGGAGGGGATTTTATTATGAATACTGAAAACTATACTTATGTGGCAAGCTGTGCTTTTACAAGAGAAGAACCAGAACTTAGCGCAAAAATTCAAGACTATTTAAAACAGAGATTTGATATGCCTATTATAAGGTGCTGTGTTCGAAACTATAAGGTAGAGGAATTTACGGCTGATATGCCGGAATGGATGCAGCCACGTTGGAGATCTACTCCACATTATAAGGAGTTTTCTGAGGATAGTACAATGGTATATGTTTGTCATAATTGTGCTGCTATTTTTCAGGAAACCATGAAGGAAGTAAAGAGGATTTCACTTTGGGAACTTATTTTGAATGATGAAGAATTTAAGTTCCCAGATTATTCACATGAAAAAATGACATTACAAGATTGTTGGCGTTCTTATGATAACCGTTCAGAGCAAGATGCTGTCCGTGGGTTATTGAAGAAAATGAATGTAGATATTGTGGAGCAAGATGAGAACTATGAAAGAACACAGTTCTGCGGAGTATCTTTGCATGCACCAGCGCCAAAACGAAATTTGAAGTTGGCACCAAAACGATTTGTTGAAAATGCAGATGGAAAATTTATTCCTACAACAAGTGAAGAGCAAGAGAAGTTGATGCGTGAACATTGCCAAAATATTACTACTGATAAAGTGGTCGCTTACTGTCATTATTGTGTCAAGGGACTTAAGATCGGTGGGAAGCAAGCAAAGCATTTAGCTAGCTTGCTATTTGATAATTAAGAATATTAAAAAAATCCTAAAGTATGGTTGGAGGGTATTATGAATTTAGAAGAACAGAGACAATTAATTTTATCTGGTAAAATGTATAATGATTTAACGACAGAATTGATTGAGGCAAGAGAAAAAACTGTATTTCTTACAAATGAATATAATAATAGTTTTGGTAAGCCTCAGCATGAAAGAGAAGAAATATTAAAAAGGTTACTGAAAGGTATTGGAAGAGGAGTTCACTTTGAACCAACATTTCGATGTGAATTTGGTTTTAATATTACAATTGGAGATAATTTTTATGCCAATTTCGATTGCGTGATGTTAGATGGTGGAGGGATAAACATAGGGGATAATGTTTTATTCGGTCCAAGAGTTGGAATTTATACATCTAATCATGCAACGTATGCAAAAGAACGAGTGGCAGGAGGTTGTTATGCAAAACCTGTAAACATAGGAAGTAATGTATGGATTGGAGCAGGCGTTAATATAAATCAAGGGGTAACAATTGGAGATAATACAATTATAGGATCTGGTAGCGTTGTTACAAAAAGCATTCCAGCCAATGTAATTGCTGCGGGTGTACCATGTAAAGTAATTAGAGAAATTACAGAAGAGGACAAGACAGGATTTGAAATATGAAAAAACAAGTGATTTGATATATATTCTATCAGGTGTTATTGGTGCGCTAGGAATTTTATTCAATATATATCTTTTATCGAAAGAAAAATTTAGAAAAAATGAGTGAGGATTATAAATAAGAAATAGTATAATTCATCATAGCTCATGTGATATAAAGAATTAATTTTGAAGCAAAATATTTTAATTGATATTAAGTTTTTAGGAAGAGAATATTCTAATATTCTTTACCATATTTATTCTCGAGAATATATATTCTTTAGAATATTACCAGAGAAGAATATATATTCTTCAGAATATGCTTGAAAAATGCGGGTTTGAAGCTAGTGGAATGGATATTAAAAGATGGTGAATAGCGTGGGATGTTATTGGGCTTAACACAGTTTTATGTTCTCATCAAAAATAAATTATATATGTTGTAAGTGAACTTTGTATATTTTTATTTTAATTAAGAATTTGACCTGATAGGAATAATAACATTACCTATTAGGATTTTAAATGTAAGTTTATTATTACAACACATATATTTAAAATTAATATTGAATTATTAGAGGTGGAGTATGGAGAGTATTATACATATATGCTTTTCGCAATCAGCGGGAGGCAGTTTGAAACATGCTGTTAAAAAGAAAAAATTATTTGAAGGGAAAAAAGTTATAGTGTTTCCTGACGATATTTCCATTGGAATAATCCAAAATGGCATAAACTTAAGTGAGAGATTAAAGTGGGTAGATAGTATTAATAAAGAGGATGAAAGAATTCGTTTGGAAGAAATTGATTATCTTAAAAGAGCTTATAAGCAATTTTATAAGGAAATTTCAAATATTAAGGATACAGATGTAATTTATCTATGGTATGGGGAATGCTGTAGTGATATATGTGGAATGATGTATGCTTTAGAATTATTGAAGAATAAAATAGAGAATATTTATTTTATAAATGTTTCGGAGAAGATTTATGAGGGCAACAGTATCATATATACATATAGAGCGGTAGCAGAAATTATTACTGAGAAGCTAAAAGAATTTATAAAAATAAGAAGGAAAATTGAATATAAAGAATATCATGATTTAATTAATCAGTGGGAATCATTAAAAGATAATAATTCAATACTTCGTATTTTTAAGGATGGCAAGGTACAAGCTGTAAGTGAAGATTATTTTGATATAAATATATTGAAGTATACAGAAAATGAATTTAGAAAATGTACAAGAATTGTTGGAAGTGTAATGGGATATAGTGAAGAGAAAATTTCTGATGACTATATATTTTGGAGGATAGGAGAACTCACTAAGTCTGGAATGTTAGAATACAAAGGGAAATTTGGGATAATGAGAGAAATGGAAGTTAAAATAACACAAAAGGGAATTGAATATATGAGCACTGATTCAGAAGCAATATCATTTTGGAGAAGTAAAGAGACTGAAAAACAATTTGAAAGAGATAAAATAAATGAAGCTAAAAATAAGGGGAGAATGGAAGAAAGAATAAACATAGCTAAAAAGCTTATGTATATTTTAGATGTAGAAGTCATAGCAGAAAAAACAGGTTTAACAGTAATGCAGGTTAAAAATTTAATAAATTGAAATAAAACTCAAAGAATATATTAATTATCAAGTAAAGAAACAATGTATATTATAATTTATTTATAGAGGTTATAGGGTTCATCAATGAGAGTCGAACTTATGTGGATATAAGCCGAAATTGAATACAACTGGATGATTAGAACCTTCAGCGATAGTTTCATAGCTTTTCGGAATCAAAATATTTATGATTTCGGTAAGTTATCACATAAATGTAGTTTTGAATTTGGATATCTATATATAAACAATGAATATATGAATTGATCATGTATAAAGAGGAGGTATTGGTTTGAAAAAATTAAGTCATTCATTTAGTGGAGCATTAAGAACTTTTTCATTTTGGATTGCAAATGGAACTGTAGGTTATCCGTTGTTAGAGGGGATTGATTATTCGTGTATATTTGAAGAACCAAGTGCTATGGAACAAGCATATGCAATCTTTGCTAACGTAATTGAAATGGATGATGAAGGTAATGTGCTAAATGCAAAATATGCCGAGAAGAGAGCTGCGCAATTTATAAGAAGTTATGTTGACGAAAATTATGTAGTAGATCCACCTTTAGAAGGATGGGAAGTACAACTCTATTGTTGTGATAGCAAATTAAATGATATGTAATGGGCGTTACTTAGATATAAATATAATATTGTAGTGAGTAGACGTAGTTTGTATCTGCTGATCTTGCATACATTTTACTTATAAATTCTATTTTCTATTTACAAAAGCAGTAGTCAGGAGGTCACCAACTACTGCTTTTTTATATTAAAAAATAAACATGAAAGGTGATAATATTTTCTGTTTATTTCTTTTAAGAAATAATGTGCATTGAGAAAATGTCAATTATATTAATTAATATATTGTAGAACAAGAGAAATGTTACAAAATAGAAAAGATAATAAATTAATATAGGAAGCTTAATTTATTGTGGCAGTATATGTAATTAACAAATCTATGTTTGATAAGTTTTTTACGAGGAGGGATTATACATGATATATAATCCCTTAGGTATATATGATACAAAAGATATTCAGCTATTATAAGTATATTAAGCAGGCCTAAAAAAAGAACAAAAGACAGTAAACTATTAATTAATTTACTGTCTTTAGGCAACCTGCCAAGCTATAAAAGATTAGCATTTATAGCATTAGCAAATTTCCAGTATTTATACTATGGATTATTTTGGATTCATGTAATATAATATCTCATAATAACATCAAGGTGGTGATTTTATTTTATGAAAGATGTAACTATAGATACAATCAAAGATACAATAAGAGATCTTCCAGAAGAAGAACAAGAAATAATACTACACTTGACAGAGATATTTGAAGGAGAAGAATATACTATTAATGAATATGTTAAGAAAGAATTGATTGATAGATAATATAGAACTTTTTATAGTAGTATGATAAAATAATATAAATCCATTGCAAAAGAAAAAATTATATATAAGGAATGCAGTCATTGAGTTGGCTGCATTTTATTTTTAAATGGGCCATAAGAAATGGTAATTAATACGTATTATTTTGCATAATTGAACACGATGATTTTTATATTAAAAATACTATTAAGAAATGCAAATTAAGATAAATTAGGAAGGAATATTGAGAATATCTCTATTATTTAGTAAAGAAATAGAGATAGCATAGCGCCAAGGAATGCTATCTCTATTTTCAGTAAGAATTTAATAATAATATTATTTTCTTAGGTTAAAAAGAATCTGTAGTTAAAATATAGATTCTTTATTAGTGTAATTCGAAAGACTGACAATCAGTACATTCTACACTTTTTGGACTAGATTCATGAGTACCTACTTTAATTTTGTCTAAAGTGCAGTAATCGTCTTCTTTACAATGATATTTGCAATCTGCTACAGAACATCCAATGCTTTCGTTATGTTTCATATTAATCACTCCTTAATGTTATTTCTATAATATTATTTGATAAAATTTTTATTTTATACTTTATATATAAGATGCATATTCAAACATTTTCTGAATATTATGGCTTTTGAGGTTATAAAAAAATATATATTTCTGGTATAAGTGTATACAGAAGTTTAACAATATAGATATCCAATTTGAGAATTATACTTATAGCTTAAAAAATCTGCTATATCAGAAAGGACAGGTACTCTTTTGTGCAGTGTTACATTAGAGAATATGTTGCAGGCATTTCTTCATCATAAGTTGTTCCATTTTTGCTTGTCACGAGCTTGTCTCGGGAGCATGCTGAAATGGTGCAACTTATGCTGTTAGAAAGCCTCAACTTATTCTCAGTAACCGAAACAACAGAGCACCTGTCCTTTCGGTAAGTTATTGGATAAGTCTAAGTTTTGTTTTGGATATATATACAGTAGAGAATTGAATTGATTTTTTTAACTAAAAATGTTATGGTTATGAATATAAATGCAAATTAGAAAAATTTTATAAATAAAATGTAGGTTTAATTAAAATCAATTTAATTGAATTTTTAAAATGATTTTTAATTAATTAAAAGGGAATTAGGTGAAATTCCTAAACTATCCCGTAGCTGTATTAGAGGAGTTTAAATACATTGGATGCCACTTAAAAATAGGGAAGGCGTATTTAAATGATGATTCTTAAGTCAGAAGACCTGCCTATGTTTTGCACCAAAGGGCACATTAAAGAAAATAACAAGTCTAAGATGCAATGCATATTTTTATCTTTCGTCAGATGACAAGATAGATGCATCTTATAGAGGAGTATTATGTGCATGTGGCGATAAAGTATGATAGTAAATAAGCTATTATATCGAATTGTTATCTTTTTAATGTGACTAAACTCTACGAGTGATAGAGGGGGCGTTTTAATGAAAATTTATTTACATATTTTATATGAATAAATATGTTTTGTTATTATGTCTTTTTAACACTTTTGTTAGAAGGACTTTTTATTTTGCAGAAAAATATATGAAGATTACAGACAAGTTATAATAAATTACATATTATGCCATAGTACGCATATATAACTAGCAAACTTTAATTGTTAATTTGTACATAAGTAAATATGTATATTGCAAAAATAATTCTTCATCATAATTATAAAAGTATTGCAAGAATTTTAGCTGTAATTGTAAATTGTGAAATGTGCATTGTGCATTGTGAATTGCAACATATATAGATAGAAAATCAAAGGAGATGAGATATGGAAAAAATAATTATTTTATGCGCTGTGTTTTCGGCGGCTATCTTCTTATTAGTATTTATATGGAAACATCAAAATATGAATGATAATAGGAAGCGAGTTCATAAACATAATCATAAAATTGGACATAAACATGGAGAAGGATATTCAATTGATTTTTATGCATATGCTTCAAAGATTAGACATTGGAATGCTGAATTTAAAGTGTATTTATCAGTTTTGACGCTTGTTCTTTGCATTGTATTTAACAATCCATATGTATCTGCTACCGTGATAATTGCAATGGCTTATCTTACAGTTATTAAAGGGAAAATTCCGGCAGCTGAATACCTGTCAATATTGGCAATTCCAATTACTTTTATTTTACTTAGCACTTTTACCATTGCTATTGATTTTTCAAAGCAGGCAATAGGGCAGTGCAATTTATATCTTGGGTTTGGCTATGTTTTTACTTCAACTGTTCAGCTTAAGAAAATGGTGTTTTTAATTTTGAAGATTTTTGCAGCTATAAGTGCTCTGCAGATGATGACCTTATCGACTCCAACTTCTGAGATTATTTATGTACTTAGAAAGGCACATGTGCCAAAACTTATTGTAGAATTAATGAGTCTTATTTATCGCTATATATTTATCTTAATGGATGTATTTACAAAAATGAAAAACTCTGCAAAGTCACGTCAAGGTTATTGTGATTTTAAAACTTCATGCTATACATTTGGGAGCATTGCAAGTAATATGCTTATTATTTCACTTAGGAAAGCAAATGCTTATTATGATGCAATGGAATCACGATGTTATGATGGGGACCTTGTATTTTTAGAGGAAGATAAAAATGTAGAAGTTATGCAGATTGTCTTAGCAGTAGTATTCATAATGTTTTTGGTTTTAATTTGGTATTTTACAAGGTAAGGCACATTCAAAAAATAATAAATCCACTTGCATCCTTGCCTAGCTCAAAGAAAAATATACACATTAAAAAAGGTAGCTATGCTACACATAAGATCATTTTTTTTTAGAAAAGGTAGCTATGCTACACATAAGATCATTTATCTAGAAAGCGTAGATATGTTTTATATAAGAACATTTTGTTAGAAAGATAGGTTATGCTGCATACAAGAAGATTTTTAAATTTGCTATGTATCTTCATGTGCTTAGAAAGGAACGATTATGAGAAAATTAATATTAAAAATTGAAGATCTCCATTATGCTTACGGAAATGGAAAGTCTGCATTAAATGGGGTAAATGTAGATATTTATGAAGGTGAGAAAATAGCTGTCATTGGTTCTAACGGCTCAGGAAAATCCACATTCTTCTTAAATGTAGATGGGGTACTTACCCCAGAACAAGGAAAAATCATCTATAGAGATACTGTTATAAATAAAAAGAATTTAACGGAACTTAGAAAAAATATAGGAATAGTGTTTCAAGATGCTGATAATCAAATTATTGCATCTACAGTTAGAGCAGAAGTTGGATTTGGACCTATGAATTTGAAACTTCCAAAAGATGAAGTATTAAAACGGATGGATGAAGCACTAGAATATATGAATATTTCTCATTTAAAGGATCGTCCACCTCATTATTTAAGTGGTGGTGAAAAGAAGCGTGTAAGTATTGCTGACATTATTGCAATGAAGTCAGAAATTATAATTTTTGATGAACCAACAGCAGCTCTAGATCCATTAAATGCAATGATGTTAGAAGACGTTTTATTGAAACTTGGGACAGAAGGAAAGACAATGTTAATATCTACGCATGATGTGGATTTTACATATAGATGGGCTGAAAGAGTTCTTGTTTTTAATGAGGGGAAAATCATTGCAGATGGGTCGCCTATAGAGATTTTTACAAACATGGAAATTTTAAAACAAGCAAATTTGAAACAACCAACGTTGTTAGAGGTCTATGAATCGCTTATAGAAAAAGATATTTTTAAGGACATAAAGGCCTATCCTAAAAGCATAAAAGAGTTTAAAGAAATGCTTCAAAAATAGAAATTTCCACACATATATATAAAGCATCTATGCTGCAAATAAGATCATTTCACATATATATAAAGCAGCTATGCACTTACAAAAAGATCAGCTATGCTGCAATACGGAACTTTCCTGCAAATAAGATCATTTCACTTATAAAAAAAGTAGCCATATTACAAATAGGAATTTATATTATTTTATTATTTAGACTTTAATATTATAAATATTAAAGTTTTATTGAGGGGGAGAAAAATGAATAAGAAAGAAAAGAGAATTGTCGCTCTAGCGGCAGCATTTGCTTTGATTTTTGGAGTAGCTCCAGCAGCAAATGCAATGCACATTATGGAAGGTTATCTTCCACCACAATTTTGCATTATATGGGGTGTTATTTGCATTCCATTCATAGCCATAGGCTATTTATCAATTAAGAAGACATTGGCTGAAAATCGTAGAGCAATTACCATTTTGGCTATGGCTGGAGCATTTGTTTTTGTACTTTCATCTTTAAAGATACCATCAGTAACAGGAAGCTGTTCACACATGACTGGTACTGGACTTGGTGCAATATTATTTGGGCCAAGCGCTGTTAGTATCTTAGGAATCATTGTACTTGTTTTCCAGGCAATACTGCTTGCTCATGGGGGAATCACTACTCTGGGTGCTAATACATTTTCTATGGCTATTGCAGGGCCATTTGTTTCCTATGGAATATATAGATTATGTAAGGCTTTAAAAGTTAATAAATATGTAGGCATTTTCTTGGCTGCATCAATTGGAGATTTATTCACTTATTGTGTAACAAGTATCCAGCTTGCACTTGCATATCCATCTGAAAACGGCGGATTTATTGTATCGGCAGCTAAATTCCTTGCAGTATTTGCACCAACTCAAGTTCCGCTTGCAGTTATAGAAGGTATTTTGACAGTTGTTATTATAATTGGCCTTGAAACATATGCAAAATCTGAATTAACAGGCCTTGGATTAGTGAAGGGAGGAGAAAATTAATGTCAAAGACTAAGAAAACAGTTATAATTCTGCTAATTATTGCGGCATTAATTGCTGTTATTCCATTATTCACATTAAGAGGAGCTGAATTTGGTGGTTCTGACGATGCTGGAAGTAAAGTAGTTTCTGAAATTACAGGTACTGAGTACAAGCCGTGGTTTAAGCCAGTTATGGAAACTTGGATTGGTGGAGAATTGCCAGGAGAGGTGGAGAGCCTGCTTTTCTGCGTGCAGACAGGTATTGGAGTTGGCGTAATTGCATTCCTAATGGGAAGGTTTGTAGAGAGACACAAAATAGAAAAAGATAAGAAAAAGTAATATTTCTTTTATCCATTATGAGATATTCTGTGGAGTATATTGGTGTCCTTATTTCTTAATTATAGGTTGGATAAAATAATTAGAAACATAAAATATAAAAATACCTAAGTAAGAGCTGATAAACAATACATAGTCAGCTCTTTTATTAATTTATTTGATGCCTAGCTATTATGACATTAGAGATAGAAGCTTTTATATGAAAGATTTAGCGTAGTAAATAATAAATACTCTTTTAAAATCGTGTAATGTGATATTTGTAAAATATGCTATAATACTAAAGTATGTTCGCTGGGATTAATATACAGGGGTAAGAAGAAATACTTAACTTGTTACTAGTACAAACGGACAAGCTTTTTCATGCAATTATGCACTTATGGGGGGTATTGGAATGGATGTCGTCAGCATGTGAATAAAAGTGAGTGTTTAGTTGTAATTTGCTTAAGATTAACAAGATTATAGTTAATCTAGAAATAAGTGTCGGGAGGAATTTATGAATATAAAACAGCTTTGGAATAAAGCTATATCAATTTTAAAAACAGAAATAGTTTTTACTATATCATTATTTTTGGCACTAGGTACGTCTCTGATTTCTATGCCCAAAATAGATTATATAAATTTTGAGGTACTAATATTAATGTTTAATCTTATGATAGTAATAATTGCATTTGAAAAGTTAAAATTATTAGATAAGATAGCAGTTGAAATATTAATAAAACATAAAAAACTTAGAATGGTTTCATTAATATTAACATCTCTATGTTTTTTTTCTTCAATGTTTATAACAAATGATGTGGCTTTAATAACTTTTGTACCGCTTACTATGATTATTGCTCAAAAAGCGAAGTTTAACCCAATGAAAATAATAATTTTAGAAACTTTAGCTGTGAATATTGGTAGTAGTCTTACTCCAATGGGAAATCCACAGAACTTATATTTATTTTCTTTTTTTGATGTTGGAATGTTAGATTTTTTTAGGGATACAATATTTTTTGTGATAATTGGTGCAATATGGTTATTTGTTCTCAATCGCAGGATCTCAAATGTAAATTTGGAATATGATTTAGATAAAATAGAAATTAAAGATAAAAAAAGCGCAATTATTTATTTTAGTTTGTTTATTTTTATATTACTTTCAGTTTTCAATATAGTTGATTATAGAGTTGCTTTTATAATAACTTTAATTATTAGTTTTGTTATAGAAAAAAAGCTCTTTAAGGAAGTAGACTATTTTTTATTACTTACTTTTGTGTGCTTTTTCATAGCGATAGGAAATTTATCTAATATGACAACTATAGATGAATTAATGAAGAAAGCATTAACAAATAGTACAAGTGTATACTTTTATTCGATATTTTTTAGTCAGTTAATTAGTAATCTTCCTTGTGCAATTTTGCTATCAAAATTCACAAATTCTTGGAAAGAGATATTAGTCGGTGTAAACATCGGAGGTATGGGAACAATTATTGCCTCGCTTGCAAGCTTAATATCGTATAAATTTTATGCTAAAGAATATGATGGGAAAAAATATATGTTTAAATTTACCACATATAATTTTGCCAGCCTTATAATATTCACATTAATATTTTATATATTTTTGGTAATTTGATAAATCATAAATAAGATATTTAAAGAAGTATATAATAGAAAAGTTTTGTATTACTTATAATTTCAGTAACCTTTAATATAGGTATCCAATTTAAAATTATATTTATGTGTGATAAAACCGAAATTAGATACAAATTTGTTCCAGCGGACTAGTGAAATTTTCGATGGATAGTTCTAAGTGAAAGGTTGAACCCAAAGCGCTAGCATCAAAGAGCAAGCTTTGAACTAGCACATTTGGAACAACTTATAGCCAAAGAATCACATCCATCAAAATTACCAATGAAACATTCCACAAAAGTATATTACTCATTTCTAGTTAGAAGATATTTCATAGTCTAAGTATAGTTTATGATTGTGTTATCTATATATAAACAATTTAAGAATTAGACTTATTAGATGAACATATTTACAAAGTTGCTAAAACTTTAAGTTCATATCTTCACTAGAAATCATAAATATATTTTCATAGCTTTTCGGAATCAAAATATTTATGATTTCGGTAAGTTATCACATAAATGTAGTTTTAAAGTTTGATATCTATAATGGGGGATTTGGGAAATGTTAAATTTGTTTGATAAGCAAGTATAAATTTATGAAAAAGGGGTTATAAATTATGGTTCTTGAGTTTTTTCAAAATGCATGTATTTTAATAGCGTTTATGAGTATTGCTCAGCATCTTCTTAGAAATAAAAGAATTTTTGAAGATATGTCATTGAAAAGTAAGTTTTTATGGGGACTTTATAGCGGGATATTAGGTGTGATACTGATGATAAACAGTGTACATATTACAACAGATACTTTTATTGATTTTAGGTACATACCAATTTTATTTTCTGCTATTTATAGTGGATTTTTCTCTTCAATTATTTCTTCCATTTTGATAGCTATTTTTAGATCTTTAATTTTGGGAGTGTCTGATATATCACTAATTGGATCAGCAATTGCTTTAGCTATGGGGATCGGATTTGGAATTATTTCTTTATTAAAGATATCAAAAAAACGTAAATATATTTATTCTATGATCTTCTTTGTTATAGCATCAGTTATTTCATCATTTACAGTACCTCAAAATATTACATTTGATTTTAAAACAGTGAGTTTATACTTTTCTGGATATTTAATAGTATCGTATATTTCAATTAAATACGCGGACTACATATTTGAAACAGTTAGAATTTATCAAAAGTTAAGAAATGAGGCAACAAAAGATTATTTGACTGGCTTGAATAATGTAAGGCAATTTGACAACAGTTTCAACAATATTTCTCAGAGGGCTGTACGAAAAGAAGAAGATCTATCTATGTTGTTTATAGATATTGATTTTTTTAAGAAAATAAATGATACTTATGGCCATAATGCAGGGGATACTATTTTAAAGAGTTTAGCCTTAATTCTTCTTGATACATGCAGGACTTATGATATTGTATCTAGAATGGGAGGGGAAGAGTTTTCTGTAATATTATTAGATTGTTCAGACTCTGAAGCTGTTAAGATTGCGGAAAGACTAAGGGAGAAGATTGAAGAAAATGATTTTTATATTTCAGACAATAATTTTATAAAAATTACAATTTCAATCGGAATAGCATCGTATCCTAATACGACAACTCAAATTGATAATTTGCTTGAAATGGCTGACACAGCATTATATCAAGCAAAAAATACTGGAAGAAACAAAGTGGTTTTATTTAACAATGACGAACATAAAATATAAAAAATACCTAAGGAAGAGCTGATAAATAATACATAGTCAGCTCTTTTTTTATTTGATGTTCAGTCACTACAACGCTAACGCTAAAAACCTCTTTATGTAAAATTCATCATATCTCTCTTTATGAACTTCTATGCATTTGAAATTTAATAATAACAATAAATCCTTTAAATATATAATTTTTAATATAGTAGTGCTGACTATGAGTTAGCTTGATGTATTAACCTATAGAATAGTCTTTGAAAGTTGGTTAATGAGATATTTATAAGATATTTTATTAAACAATTTTAAACAGTAAAATTGACATACATATATTAAAATGATAAAATGTCTATTAAATTGATAGACAAGGAGAATAAAATGAAAGAGCTTATTCGTGATGCAACTATTGACGATTTTAAAAGGGGTTACATATGGGATAGCAAAAAAGCAGAATTTATTTGTTTGATATGTGGGAAATATACAGGCAAAAATAGTAATGACATGAGCATTCATACAGCAGAGCATGGGAGCCCTATGGACAGAATACTGATGCTTGATAAGAAATATACCGGACTTACTGAAATTCAGAAAGAGCTTTTGGAAATGGTGTCAAACAAGTATAGTAATAAAGAAATTGGGATTAAGCTTGGATGTGCAGAATCAACAGTAAGAAATATGAGATTTGCACTAAGAGAAAGGGCTAGACAAGCAAGAGCTTTTTTAGCAGCCATAGAGTTAGTTGACGATGGGAATAGTAAAATAGCTAATCCAAAACTTAGAAGTTTTCCGGCTAAAGAGGAGAAAAGAAAAGTATTATTACCAAGGTTTGCTAATTTGTTTGAACCCAATAAAGAGTATACGGAAGCTGAAGTAAAGAAAATTATTAAGCCTATTTACGAGGATGATGCAATAATACGAAGATACTTAGTAGACTATGGATACTTGGGAAGAAATGATGATGGAAGTAAATATTATAAGAAATGTGAGGAAGTTATTATGGATAAAATGAATAAAAAAGAGATAATAAATAATTATAAGCAACAAGAAATAGAAATGGGAATAATTCAAATCTATAATACAGTTAATGGATATTCTTTCGTAGATATATGTACAAATTTATATAAACCCTTTGAATCAATCAAATTTCAGCTAAACTTGGGGAGAGCTAAATCTAAAAAATTAAAGGAAGATTGGGCGGCTTATGGGGAAAGTGCCTTCGAGTTTAAAGTTGTTGAAAAGCTCGAATCTAATGAAGGTGCTACAGATAAGGAAAGGGTTGAAGATCTAAAAGAGCTTTTAAATTTGTGGATTGAAAACCAAGGAGATAATTTTAAATTATATAAATAAGCTAATTTGTGACGTTATAAATTAAGACAATAGATTATAGACTATGAAATTTCATTATGCAAGAGATTTAGATTTGTGATTTTTAGCTACTTAATATCACTAAATCATGTATGAGTTTAATAATTACTTGAAATGAAATAAAGAGTAACATGTCATAACGGGGATATGAATGTTACTCTTTGACTTATATTTATAGGGGGAAAAATTTATGAAAAAAAGTTTTTATTATCTTTATAATATTATTATAATAGCCCAATGTGTCAGGATGGTGGCAAATTTAAATTACAATATGTAGATTTAACTAAGTAATTATAAAAAGCTTATTTGAAAATACAATAATGTAATATTAGAAAATATATTATAATTTACAGTATAAGTTTCATATAGGACAAAATAAGAAAAAAATTAGGAGAATAGTATATGAGTGAAAGAATAGGTATGATTTGCAAACTTGCACCACAAGAACTAAAAGGAATTTATACATTTGATAAGATAGATTCCGATGATATAGATGGATTATCAGTTTCTATGTTAGACGCATTTAAAGATACAGTAGACTTCAATGGTGAAACAATAGAAGAGTTAAATAAGGAGATTTGTAGTATTGTTGAAAGTACTTTCGGAACATTTATTCCCGATGCTTCATTTCAAATTAAACAAAATGGAGAAATTGCGGCTGTAGTTCTTATTAGTTTATTTAAAGGGAAACCATTTGTTTCAGAATTATTTACAGTTAAGAAATATTTGAAACAGGGGATGGCAAGTAATCTTTTGAAAAATAGTATAAATGTATTAATGAATTTAGGATACGATGATTTAATTTTATATGTGCACCCTGAAAATGCAGCTGCTGTAAATCTTTATAAAAAAATTGGATTTATAGAATTATAATTTTATAACCATATTGCATTGGTTTTAAAACATATTGTAATGAGTTCGGTTGAAAGCGGATAGATTGTTTCATTATAAGGTATTCGTTAAGTATGGTGATAAAAGCCATACCACCAGAAACGTTCCGAATCTTATACGGAACACTTGAAGTAGCTTTAAATCCTCAATACTAATATTTAGCATAAAAATGCCCCAATAAAGGGGCGTATACATGTGTAAGTTAATATTTATTTGATATATATCTATACTATGTACAATATATTTTAAAAAATGCAAAATTAAAGTATCGCATATTTCTATATTATATGGATCGAAAATTGAGTACTGGTTTAATTATAGATTTTCAATTTAAGAATTCAATTTATTAGATTAATATAGTTACAACGTTGCTAAAATTTTAAGTTCATATCTTCACTAGAAATCATAAATATATTTGTAACCACAAGGGTTATAATATGAAGAAAACATTTGAAAATGAGCTGTTAAAGGTTCTTAAGCAGAGAACCCAAATCTTTGATTTGGTGAGAATCGCTTACTCAGTGAACGAACGTGAGCCGAGTTTCCGCTAATGGTTGTTCCATTTTAGATTGTGAAGTGAGAGTCCAAAATTTTATTTTGGGTTCTCGAACTTCCTCAGCGAATGTAATGAGTCGAGCTTCCCTAGGAAAGTTGGAGCATGCTAAAGTGGCTACAACCTGCTGCTTAGAACCTTCAACGATATTTTCATAGCTTTTCGGAATCAAAATATTTATGATTTCGGTAAGTTATCACATAAATTTAGTTTTAAAGTTGGGTATCTATATATTCGCTCTAATTAGAGAATAAGAATTCAATCAATTCACTTCTTTTATCGATATATTATCTTATTGCCATTGCTTTAAAGCACTAATCATGAAATTTTTTACGTCTATATTATAAACATTTTTTAAGTTATCTTCTAGAAATACCTCTTTAGGTGTACCTTGGCTGACTATTTCGCCATGGCTTAGCAATATGATTTTCTTACCAAATAAATTAGATAAATTTAAATCATGTAATACAGCTATTACAATTTTATTATTTTCTTTTGCCCAAAGGTTTAAATATTCTAGGATCTCAATTTGATATTTTAAATCAAGATGATTTGTTGGTTCATCTAATAAAATAATTTCTGGATCTTGGGCAAAGGCTTTTGCTATGAAGACCCGTTGAAGCTGACCGCCAGATAATTCACTTATAAATGTATCTTTTAAATCTATCAGCCCAACACTTTTTATAGCTTTCATTACGGTTAAATTATCTTCCTTACTTAAAGAGGATAAAGCCCCTTTTAAATAAGCATATCTTCCTAAAGCAACAGTTTCGTAGACTGTGTAAGGAAAATAAACATTGTTACTTTGAGTCATAAGTGCAATGCGCTTTGCAAATTCCTTCACAGGTAAGTTTTTTATATCCTTTGAATCAAAGGTTAGTGTTCCTTTATATTCAATGAGTCTGCCTATAGCTTTTAAAAGCGTACTTTTTCCGCATCCATTTGGACCAACTATGCAAAGAATTTCTCCTCTTTTAGCTTTAAAGGTTATATTCTTTATGATATCTATTTTGTCATATCCACAAGAAAAATTCTTAAGTTCTAACAAAATCATCACCTACTTTGATTTATTATTTTCTTCCATGTGCCTTATTAAAATATATGTATGCAAAAAATGGAGCTCCAATCAGAGCAGTAATAGCACCAACTGGCAATTCTGATGGTATTATAATTATTCTTGCTACTAGATCAGTAATCACCATAAAACAGCCGCCTAAAATTACACAGACTGGAATTACATATTTATGCTTTGCTCCAATGATCCTTCTTACTAAGTGAGGAATTATTAAATCCACAAAACCAATAATTCCACTTAAGGCTACAGCAGAACCCGTTAATATAGCAGAGAAAATAAGAAGTCTAGTCTTTATTGTATTAACATCTACTCCAACTGATTTTGCTTGATCTTCACCAAAAGATAATATATCCATTTCAGTGCAGTAGCGCATAACACCAATTATTCCAACTATAAAGAAGGGAACTCCCATTTGTACATATGACCATCCCTTCATGGAAAAGGAACCCATCTCCCAAAGAGCTATGCTTTTTATATCTTCACTATATAAGGCTGTTACAGTTGTAAGTATTGCACTGCAAAATAAAGAAAAAACCATGCCAGATAAAATTATAGTTGAAGTTGACATACTGTTATCAACTTTGTAGGCAAATTTTATGATAATAAATACAGTCAAAAGCCCACATAAAAAGCCTGTTAAAGGAAGAGTAAGCCTGCCGAGCATAGGTATTGAAAAACCAGATATTATAAGAAATCCAACTCCAAGAGAAGCACCAGAAGATACTCCTAAGGTATATGGTGAAGCAAGTGGATTTCTAAGTAATGATTGAACCACAGCACCACTAACTGATAAGGAACTACCTACAAGAAAAGCTAAAAAAACTCTAGGCAATCTTAAATTCCAAATTATCGCCACATCATTAGGGTTAATCTCTTTAAGTAGTGGAATTCCTAAAACTTTATATCCAATTATCGATGCAATATGGATTAAGCTGGTATCAGAACTTCCAATAGAAGTCCCGATACATAAAATTAAAAATGTTAAGGGGATTAATAATATAATAATTTTCTTATACATTTGCATATTCCTCAGGATAAATAGCCTTTGCTATTTGTTTAAGTGCTTTCAGTATATTTTGTGATGGTCTGGAAGAGGGATTATTATCAATAGCAAAGACTTTATTGTTTTTAATTGCAGTAACCTCTTGGAAGCCTTCGCGAGTCTTTATATTATCGATAGCATTACTTGTAGGTTCATTTGTAAGTATTACATCAGGATTAGCTTTTACTACAGCTTCAGGACTTGGAGATATCCACGAATTTTCATTAGCAAAGATATTTTTGGCGCCTACAATTTCAATCATTTCATTTAAAAATGTATTATTACCAAAACTATATAAACCTGAAGTTGATCCTATTTCAAAATATACATTTTTCTTATCAGTAATAGTGTCTCCAATTTTCTTTATTGAACTTATTTCATCCTTTAAATTAGCTGTCATCTCATCACCTTTTTTCTCAGTGCCAGTGATTTTTGATATAAAGTCAATATCTTTATAAAGGTCTTCCATGCTTGAACTTGTAGGTATGTATACAACAGGAATTCCAGCTTCTTTAACAGCTGCAAAGGGGTCTTCACTCCCAGTTTTATTATGTCCTGAAGCTATTATTATGTCAGGCTTTAAACTCACAAGAGTTTCAGCATCTGGATTCTTAAAGTCAATCTTAGGTAAATCTTTATTGATACCATCCACATCTGACGAATATTTATCTATAGCTACTAGCTTATCTGAAAGTCCCAGCCCAACTAATATTTCGGTATTTGATGGGGCTGTAGATATTATAGTTTTTACTTTTTCAGGAAGCTTAAAGCTGTTACCTTCTCTATCTGTCATTGTTGCAGTCTTATTACCACAACCGAAAAGTGTACTCATAGCTAATATAACTATTAAAAAGAGTGATAAAAATTTATTTTTTAGTTTCATGATGCCCTCCTAAAATATATCGTATTTAAGGGTAACAAAAAAAGCATACCCATCGAGAGTATGCATAGAAGCATAATAAACATGCCTATAAAAATCAGAATAAAACTTAAAAGTCTTATTTTCATAAAACGCATGATTACTTAAGTCACATTCAAAAAATAACAAGTTCATTTACCAGCTTATTTTCAACTATCCTTCGGAAGTAGACTGACCTAATAGACCTGCTATGAGATCAATTTACTCTCTTATCTGGTGAAAAATATTCATGGTGGCGTTGTACTTGAAATTTATTTTCATGTGCCTAATATCCCACCCTCAGAGGATATTATCGGTGTATAAAACAAGGTATCCCGACTTAACTTCATCCTAATTTCAAGCCTTCCCAATTTCTCAGTGGCACTTTAGACACAATCAAAAAATAACAGATTGGACTTGTTAGTTTTTAATTGTGTCTTTGATTTCGTCAGTTTCACGGTTACTGGGGTAGTTGAAGAATTTCACTCCATTCCCTTATTACTTAAATGCAGACTATAGTTTGCATTTATTATAATTAAAGTATTTGACATAAAAAGATTATACTATTCATAGTAAGTTTTAGCAATAAACCACTTAAATAACTAAGGGGGACTAAGCCCTGAACTTATGCATATAACTCGCCGAAATAAGGATTATGCTGTTGTTCCAGTTTCTAAGGAATTATGATGGATGATCCCAAGATTACAAGTTGCACTCAAGATGCTAGCATCAAAGGCAAGCTTTGAACTAGCATACTTGAAACAACTTATAATCTAGGAATCAGAGCCATCAAATTCCTAATGAAACATTTCACAAAAGCATAATTCTTATTTCTAGTTGGGATATATTTCATAGTACAAATCTAACTTATAATTGGTTTATCTATATCGATAAACAAATCAAGAATTAGATTTATTAGATGAACATATTTACAAGTTTTCTAAAACTTTGAGTTCGTATCTTTACTAGAAATCATAAATATATTTGTGGAGAAAACATTTGAAAATGAGCTGTTAAAGGTTCTTAGCAGTAGGTTGTTCCCCTTTAGCTTGTCAAACTGAAAGTTGGAGCATGCTAAAGGGGATACAACCTGCCGCTTAGAACCTTCAGCGATATTTTCATAGCTTTTCGGAATCAAAATATTTATGATTTCGGTAAGTTACCACATAAATTTAGTTTTAGAGTTGATATCTATAAAATGCTAAATAAAAATATTACTTTATTGGAAAAAATTCTATAAAATCACTCTAAAATGATGTAAAATGTTTGATAGGTTAATAAATTTATTAAAATGAATTACGAGGGCGATTAAAGTGATTAAAAAAATATCTATGTTAATGACATGCATACTATGTATTCTTATTTTTTCAGGGTGTTCAAAGAATCAGGAGATTATTACTAAAACAGCATTGAAAATGGATACAGTTTTTCAGCTAAAAGCATATGGTCCAAAAGCTAATGAAGCTATAGAAGAATCTCTTTCAAGATTAGATGAGATTGAGCAAATGGCAAGTGTGACTATAGATAGCAGTGATATAAGTAAAATTAATCAAGCTTCAGGTAAAGAATATGTACAAGTACATCCTGAGATTGTTAAAATGCTTGAAACCGCAGTTAAGTATTCTAAATTGAGTAATGGTGTATTTGACATAACTGTAGGCCCACTTGTAAATCTTTGGGGAATAGGAACTGATAACGAAAGAATACCTACAGATGAAGAGATTAAATCAAAACTACCGCTAGTTGGATATAATGATATCAGTATAAATGAAGAGAATAATAGTATTAAGTTACTAAAAGAAGGTATGGCAATAGATTTAGGTGGAATAGCTAAAGGATTTGCTGCAGATGAAGTGTTAAAAATTTATAAAAAGTACGATATTAAAGGCGGTATCATAAGCCTTGGAGGTAGTTCTATATATACAGTTGGTCAAAAGCCAGATGGAACACCATGGAATGTTGGCGTTAAGCATCCTAGAAAAGACAGCGATCAAGATTATGTAGGTATAATTAATTTATCAGAACAAGCACTTTCTACTTCTGGGGATTATGAAAGATATTTTATAAAGGATGGTAAGAGGTATCATCATATATTAAACCCAAGCACAGGATATCCAACAGATAATGGTGTAATAAGTGTCACTATAGTTGTAGACAGCAGTATTCCTGATAGCAATATGCTTGCTGATATTTTAACCAAAACTGTTTTCATAGCAGGTGTAGATAATGGCCTGAAATTTATAGACAGTTTGCAAGGTGTTTCTTGCATGGCAATAACTTCTGATTATAATATTTATAAATCTTCAAATTGGAATATAAAATTAGATAAATTAGATCCAGACTTTAAATTTGCAAATTAATTTTTTTATTATGCCTCAGTCTAGTATAAATTTTACAATATGTTTACATACTGACAATATAGGAGGCTATAATATGAAAATGAAAACTAATCAAAGAGCCTTAATTTTATTAGTCATTATGTTTATAGGTTTTATAATTACTTTGTTTCCACAAAATACACCTATAATAACTATATTGCAAAGTGGATTTGAAGCTGGAGTGGTAGGTGGATTTTCAGATTGGTTTGCAGTAGTAGCACTTTTTCGGTATCCCTTAGGAATTCCAATTCCACATACTGCACTTCTGCCTAGGAATCGTAAAAGAATAACAGACGGTTTAGTATCAATAGTTGAAAACAACTTGCTCAATAAATCAAGTATTATAAATAAAGTACATGAATTAGAAGTAGTAAAAAAAATATTAAATATATGCAAAAAAATTATATGTTCTAAGCAAGGAATAGAAGCAGGAATGTATATTATTAAACGTGCTATAGAGCATATTCCTATAGAAAAAGTTTCTTCATCTTTGCTTAAACTAATTCAAAAATATTTGAATAAATTAGATTCTAAATACTTTCTTGAAAAATTAATTAGCATATTCTTAAGAAATAATTATGAAGAGAAAATTTTAGATAATTTACTTATTAAGCTTGAAGATATAGTAAAGCAAGAAAAAGTGAAAAATGAACTAGGAAATATAGTATTCAATTCTATAAATAAACTAAAGATAAGTGGAATAATGCAATATTCATTAAATACAATCTTAAATGTTTTAGGAAAAGATAAAGTAGGAAAAATAGCTCAAGATTTAGTCGTTGTAATATTAAAAGATTTAAAAAAACATGATAATACCAGTAGAATTACACTGCTTGAATTAATGCAGAGCAATATAAGAAACATAAGTAACAATGAAGAAGTTATACAAAAAATAGATGAGTATAAAATGAAATTAGGCAGTAATGTTGAACTAAATAACTTTACAATAAAAATATTAGATGAATTAAAAAATATAATATTGGGTTATGTTAAAGAAGATTACATAAGAAATAATATACTCCCAATGCTAAATAATTTAATTGACAGTATATCAGAAGATGTTAATTTGATAAATAAATTAGAGCAGCAGATACAGGAACGTGTATCAGGTTACATAAATTCCAATCATGAAAATATAGGCAGATTAGTTAGAGATAATATTGAAAGATTAGATACAGAAACTCTTATAAAATTGATTGAAGAGCGTGTAGGCGATGACTTGCAGTGGATAAGGATAAATGGTGCTATTTGTGGTTTTTGCGTTGGTCTAGTATTAGGGATAATTAGAGTTTTGTAAATATTAAAAACGCATGATCAGTATTTGTTAATCAATAATAGCATCTGTAGGTTGAAAATTTCACTGCTAAAAAATAGAGTTTCACAATGTTTTTTTAGTAGATTTTAGAGCAGATATTATTGCTGTAGAAGGCTGTAGAAGAATGTACTGAACTTATAAAAGAGAATTGCAAATAAAGAAGATCTATAAATGCAATTCTGTATTATTATATGTGTTGCAATGCACAATTCACAATTACAGCTAAAATTCTTACAATATTTTTAGAATTATGATGAAGAATTATTTTTGCAATATATATTATTATTATTATTTACATTTTATGAACAAAATTTCTTTTACAGTCTCCTCAAAAGGTATTGAAACACTTTTAATATTTCCTGTGCTATCATAATTAAAGGTCACATCAACCAAGTAATATTCCATTATTGTCATGGTAAAAATGTCATAGCATTTATGATTAAGCGTGTAGTCTATATTATTATAAATTAATTTTAAGCTATTATCTTTTACTTCGATTTGTAAAGAACCATATGCTGGATTTTCATATATGCCAGTATACTCTTCAAGGGAGTGAGATGGAGTTGAGTTATCTTTTTTGGAGTTTATTGTAGGTTTAGTAGCAGCTTCCATTGCTTTCATCATCTTTGCAGCTTCATCCTCTAGTTTTTCACAAAAATCACTATGGTCATATCCTAAAAGCTTGTCATATATATGGTATGCTATAGGCATTGCACAAACAGGATTATTTAAATTAGTAAGAATAACTACGCCAATATTCTCGTCTGGAAGAAAGCTTGTATAGGAGCAAAATCCATCTATATTTCCACCGTGGTTAACATGTTTTCTTCCTCTATAGGCTTCAACAAACCAACCTAAGGCATAAGATGAAAATTGTAATTCATCAAACTTTAAAGGGATTAGCTCACAAGGGAGTTGAGGTGAATGTAACTCACTTATAGTTCTTTCAGATATAATCTGTTTTCCGTTTACTTTACCTTTATTTAAATGAAGGCTAAGCCATTTTAACATATCAGTCAAACTTGAATTCATAGAACCAGCAGGAGCAACAGAATCTAGTTTTCTAAAGTCTATTTGATTAATTTCCTCGCCTTTTTGCGCATATGGCTTACTGTAATCAGAATACTCTTTTAAAGCTTCTACTGAGAAATTTGTGCTGTTCATACCAAGAGGCTCAAGAATTCTTAATTTCACGAATTCTTCCCAGGTCATTCCTGTAACTAGTTCAACAAGGTAGCCAGCTGTGGCATACATCAAATTATTATATTGCCATGTTTCTCTGAAATCTTTACTAAATTCTAAGTATTTAATTTTATCTACCAATTCTTTTCTGCTTAAAGAAGGATTTGTATACCATAAAATATCATGTCTAGGTAATCCAGAACGATGACAAAGCATGTCTCTTAATGTAAGATGTTCTTCAGCATATTTATTTTGCATTTCAAAACTAGGCATGTATTTTTTTATAGGAGTATCAAGATCTAGCTTACCTTCATCCACTAATATACCTATTGATAGTGAGGTAAAAGATTTACTTGCAGAACCTATAGCAAATAAAGTGTCTTTTGTTACATTTAAATTTTTGTTGACATCGCGCAGTCCTAACCCATTGCAATATATTATTTCATCATCTTTAATAATACCTACAGCCATTCCAGGAATTTTCCACTTATTCATATACTCAGATAAAAAGTCATTAAGATCTTGAGAGTTATTAGATAGAATATCATTCATAATATTGTACCGCCTTTATTTATTTTTTATTTTCCTTCATTTCTCGCTCTATCAAATTCATTTAATGCTCTCTTTTGTATTTCAAGTGTATCTTCACCCATGTCAAATTCAGCTTCTTCTTCAAAACCGTCTTGTTCTTCGCCATCAAATCTATATAATTTCTTTAATAACGTCCATAAGATTTCCATTTCTTCAATGGAAAAGCCTTTAGAAAGCATCCCAAAGAACTCCATCGATTTTTCGGCACCTATCATCATGGCATCTGTTCCAGCTTTAGTAATCTTTACATTAACTGCACGTTTATCATATTGGCTTGGCACAGTAAGGACATATCCTTTGTTCTCTAAATTAGTAATCAATTGTTTTACACTCTGTTTTGTTGTACCTAATTTTTTAGCAATATTATTTAGAGTTGTTTCATTTTCAGGTAAATGAATAATAGCAACCATTGCCATAAGCTGTCTGCTAGTTAAAGGCTCACAATATTCATCGCCTTTAATTTGAATTTTATTAGTAAGAGAAAACAGAGTTGCGTATATTTGTTGTATCAAAAAAAGCGCTTTATAGTTATCCATAAAATATCTCCTCCTTAGTTGGACAATATACTGTCTAAAGTTACAATAGCATATTATTCCAATATAGTCAATATACTGTCTATTTGTTTTCAGTCATACTTCATTATAAACAGAAAGGACTTGAATAAGAAAAAAGGAATAGGGGATATTGCTTAGTACTAGTAATTGGTACTATAACTATAATATTTTTGAATCTTTTTTGTAGAAAAAGTTATTTAATGATATTACCTGAAATAATGTTTTGGATAGGCTGTGCAGTTATCATTGTTGGAATTATATTGAGGTTGTATTCAGTATTGACACTTGAAAGATCTTTCACCGTATCAGTGCAAGTGGATTTAGACCAAAAAATAATTCAAACAGGTCCATATAGATACATTAGGCACCCTGCATATAGCGGAAGTATACTATCTTTAATTGGAATAGCATTAGCTCTCAGAAGCATAATTGTAACTATAACAATTATTGCTGTCATTTATAGATATAGAATTAAGATTGAAGAAAAGATATTAGAAAATAACTTCAGGACACATTATAAAGAGTATAAGAAGAATACTAAAAGGATTATTCCATTTATTTGGTGAAAATATAGTTTAATGATATAAAAGCAAGAATATATTTATTGGATATTAATTATAGGCGTGTTAATAAATTAATCTTAATCTATTAATACTAGATTAGAATTTTTCTATATTATTTTTTATATCAAGTACAATTTCTTCAATTATATCTTTAATTTGTAGATTTCTAGTTCCAGGAATATAAATGCCATGTTTTTGTAATGGGAGTATATATTTAGTACAATCCATATTAAATATTGCATTGGAAATCATAGTAGTAATTTCTCCGTTTATACCTCCACTACAGATTATTCCGATTGGTCCTATTATACCGTCTATTTTAGTTGTCTTGCAAAATGAACTGATCGCCCTTTCACCGCTTATACCAACATTTGCACCAGCTTGTACCATCTTTGAGGTAGCAAATGAGTTGGTACCAAGTGCAATAATATAAACATCATTATCTATTTCTTTACGAATCCTCTTTATGATGTTTTGACCAAGGCCTGCCCCTTGTGCATCTATTACTGCAATTTTCATATTAATGATCATTCCTTTCGCTATGATTAAGAGATATAATTTAATAAAAGTAGTTAATGTATAAATAAACTAGTGCTAAACTATAAATAAGATTTTTATTTATAGTTTATGATATTATTCTATACCTTTGAGTTAACTACAAGTCAAGTGCTTTTTAATAATATTAAGTGATTGGTGGTCACATATTTCATAAAAATACTATATAATTTTAAATTGACTGAAATTAATCTGTGATTTTGTTCTTAACATATATTATTATAGAATAAAGAGAAGAGATTTTATATTATTATTGGAAGCACAAAATAACAAAGTTATTAAAAAATTGCAGATATGAGGTGAATGGATGAAAATTAAAGTTGTAAAACAGCTGCTAGAATTAAACAAAAATTTCAACAATGATATTAAAGAAATTTTAAGAAGAAAAAATGTATATTTAGTAAATGTGATGGGTTCACCAGGGACAGGCAAAACAAGTTTGATTATAGAGCTAATAAAACAATTAAAGGATAAATTTAATATTGCTGTAGTTGAAGGCGATATTGCGGGACAAGTAGATGCTGAAAAAATTGATTCACTTGGAATTTCTGTCATTCAGCTTAATACAGAAGGAGAGTGCCATATAGAATCAAAAGCAATTTATAATATCTTAGGATACTTTGATTTAGATGAAATTGATTTGATTTTTATTGAGAATATTGGTAATCTTGTCTGTCCTGCTGAGTTTGAACTTGGTGAAGATTTTAAAATTGCTGTTTTAAGTATTCCAGAAGGGGATGATAAGGTTGAAAAATATCCATTACTATTTTCTAAAGCTGATGCAGTTGTATTAAGTAAGTATGATATGATGGAATACTTTGACTTTGATGACAATAAAGTAGAAGAAAATGTTAAAGAATTAAATCCATTGGCAGTCACCTTTAGAATATCATCAAGAACTGGACAAGGATTAAATTCATTTGTTACATATATTGAAGAAAAAATAAAAACAAGAATTCAAGGGTAATTTAATATTTACAATTTTGGAATTGTATAGTATCATAAAATTGTATACTACGAGGGTATACAGTTTTCATACAATATATATTGCAAAAATAATTCTTCAGCATAATTTTAAAAATATTAAAAGAATTTTAGCTGTAGTTGTAAAATGTGCATTGTGAATTGCAACATATATAAATTAATAGATTAATTTGGATTATTAATAACCACGAAGGTTGATTGCTTTATTTGTAATCAGTTTTTGTGGTTTTGTTTTTATTAAAAATTGGGCATATTGAGGAAATAACAAGTGTAATTATCTTCACATGCTTTAAAGGAGGAATTAAAATGCATATTCCAGACAATTATCTAAGTCCAGCTACCTGTGCAGTTATGGGTGCGGCAATGATTCCAGTTTGGACAAGAGCTGTAACAAAAGTAAAAAAAGAGGTAACTAAAAAGAAATTGCCGCTTATGGGAGTGGGGGCATCACTATCATTTTTAACAATGATGTTCAATGTTCCGTTACCAGGTGGAACCACTGGACATGCTGTAGGAGGAACATTAATTGCTATTCTTTTAGGCCCTGAGGCGGCATGTATTTCAGTGACGATAGCACTTTTGATTCAAGCATTACTATTTGGTGATGGAGGTATTTTAGCCTTTGGAGCCAACTGCTTTAATATGGCATTCGTCATACCATTTGTAGGCTATTATATTTATAAGTTTTTAAAAGAGAAATTTAAGACAGAGAAAGGAGAATATATTGGGACATTTATTGCATCGTATATTGGAATAAATTTGGCCGCTTTATGTGCAGCAATAGAATTCGGAGTACAGCCATTACTTTTTAAAGATGCAGCAGGTATACCGCTATATTGTCCTTATCCTTTATCAATTACTATACCTTCAATGCTTATTCCACATCTTGTAGTTGCAGGAGTATTAGAAGGAATTATAACTGTTGGCGTATTAAGCTTTATAAAAAAAGTTTCACCAGGAATTATTTATGAGGGAGCTACTACAAAATCAAAGCCTGTATATGGATTAATAATAGCGCTAATATGCCTCTCACCATTAGGGTTATTAGCTACAGGTACAGCTTGGGGAGAATGGGGAACTGATGAAATAAGTTCTGTAGTAACAGGTGGTAATACGTTAGGATTTATACCTAAAGGCATGGAAAATGGATTTAGCTTTAATGCCTTAATGCCAGATTATTCCGTTTCAGGGCTTCCAGATAATTTTGGATATATTTTATCTGCAGTTGCAGGTGTTGCAATACTATTGTTAGTATTTAGAATAATAGCAAGTATGAAAAAGACAACAAAAGTATAAAGTGAAACTTGATTCAGGTGAGGTGATTTAAATCTGAATCTTAGTTTAACTTATATGTGCTCCATCAATTCAGCAATATGTAGTGAAACAAAAGTGAGAGTCCAAATTTTATATTTGGGTTCTCTTTTAAATGTGCCTAATATACGTTATAAGAAAGGAAGTTATTAATGCCAGAATGGCTTTTAAAGAAAGACAATTATACACCGCTAAAAGACAAGAATTCTTTTATAGATAAGAGCATTCTGTCAATATTTAATGTGCTTGCTATGTTTAGGCAGCAAACTAAAATAAGAAACTCTAAATTTGGAATTAACCCATTAACTAAATTAATATCAACGCTCATACTAATTATTTTTGTTTCCTTAAGCAGAAATTTTCACTTTATTGTGATTACAACTGTGTTTATGCTTGTGCTAATAAATCTTTTAAGTATAAAAGAAATAAAATATGTTGTCAAAGCAAGTATGGCGGCGGCAATTTTTACGTTTATTATTTTGTTACCAGCTATTTTTTTAGGGTATAGTAATAATACTTTAATGATCACATTAAAAGTATTAGTTTCAGTTGCTTCTGTCAGTATATTAACTTGCACTACCCAATGGAATGAATTAATAATTACTTTAAAAATATTTAGAATACCAGATATATTTATTTTGGTACTTGATATTACTATAAAATATATTATAATTTTAGGCGAATTTTCATTAAATATGGTTTATGCTCTTAAATTAAGATCAGTAGGTAAAAACAATCATAAAAGCACTGCACTTTCCGGAGTCGTAGGAACTATGTTTATAAAGTCTAAAGAGATGGCAGAAGAGATGTATGGAGCAATGGAATCTAGAGGATTTACAGGAACATATAAAGTATATACGAAATTTAAATTTAAGCTAGTTGATTATGTTTGTTTTATTCTTACCATAATTTTTGTGTTAACATATTTTTATTTTGATAGGTTGTGATTTAATGATTGATATAAAAGATGCGAATTATTCATATGATGCTGAAGTTACCGCACTAAAAAATGTAAACCTACATATTGATGCAGGTGAAGCCATTGCTTTAATAGGTGTAAATGGAAGTGGGAAGTCTACATTAATGAAATTAATTAATGGATTAATAATTGCTGATAGTGGAAGCTATTTATTTGAAGGTGAAGAAATTAATAATAAAAAAATGCAAAATGAAGAGTTCTCAAAGGCTTTTCATAAAAAAGTAGGTTTTGTTTTTCAAAATTCAGATGTACAGCTATTTTGTTCAAATGTATATGATGAAATCGCATTTGGGCCAAGACAGATGGGGATGGATGAAGAAGAAGTTAGAAAAAGGGTAGAAGACACTTTAAAATTATTGAAAATTGAAGAATTAAGAGATAGACAGCCATATCATTTGAGCGGTGGAGAAAAGAAAAAAGTTTCTATAGCTACCGTAGTAGTTTTAAATCCAGACGTTTATATATTTGATGAACCAATGAATGGACTTGATCCTAAAACTAAGAGATTTTTAAAAGAATTCATGATAGCTATAAATAATGCAGGAAAAACTATTTTATGTTCTACCCATGACTTTGAATATGTGAAAGGGGTATTTAAAAGAGCAATTGTTTTTTCAAGTAATCATGCAATTATTAGAGATGGTAATTATGAGGAGATAATGAACGATAGTGACTTTCTATATGACAATAACATTATATAATGTTTAAGCTATACTGAAAATAATAATATGAAGAAAGAACAATACAAGTTAAGAAAAGCAATATTATTATATGGAATAAAAATTGCAACTAATCTTATCAAATTAGAGGAAGGGTTAACATCTCTTTAAAGTCATTTTTCAAATTAATTATGTCATTAAATTAAATAACATTATTGAATATTAGCTCATGAAAGATTCATAAAAGTAAAAAAGCGGTAGTTAGAAATGAGAAATCCAACTACCGTTTATTTTTGTATGTACAATTTATTCTATATTAATTTCTGTTACTTTATCATTTGTAGGTAAGGTAAATGATAAAACTTGTTGGATGGATTCGAATGCCCAAATTGAAGTAGAAGTACATTTGTCTAGAGGCAATAGAAATATAGAATAAGAAAAAATAAATCTTAGCAATAATGTTATATATGTTAAAATAGATATATGTAAAACATTAGACGTAAATACAATTTCAGGTAGTGATAATCATGTCTATGCTAGAGGGGCCGCAAGAACTCCACGATGCTAGGAAAGTGGACATACACTGCCTCATCACAAAACGTATGGAAGATGAGTTATATCTCAAACTCATAGGTTTAGAAAAAAGCGTATTTACGTGAAGGTAGGCTAGTTTAAAATCAAAATTTAGATAAGAATATTAGTAAAGATCAGTGCGTTACTAATATTCATGTGGAGTAATATATGAATAAATATACTAAGATAGAGCTATTTTTAATAATTGGTTTTTTAGTGTCAACTTTTGCATTTAGTTTAACAGTAAGTATTGTATATTCAAATTATAATAGAGTTACAGAACAAAACCGATTTAATAAAGATTATAAGTATCTAAAAATAGATATAGTACATGAGACTAAATATGTTGATGGAGCTGAAGTTGTAAATAAAGATGAGGATAAAGAAAATCCAAGCTTATCAGAAATAGTAGATGCTGTTCAAGAGGCAGGATATAAGAAAATTATTTTAAAGCCATTTGAAGATCAAATACAAGTTGATAATAAGTTTTATATTAATGATATATGGCCTTGCTCTAATGGGATTGACATAGAAAGTAGAAATTTAATTAAAGGAAGATACTTAAGTCAAGAAGAGTTAATGAGTGATGAAAAAGTTGCTATTATAGGTTTTGGTTTAGAAAGATTAGTTGAAGAGAAAAATGGAGAACGTTATATAAAAATATTTAATGAGGATTATAAAGTTGTTGGGGTTCTTGGAAATACTGAAGTATTTAAATATAGCAGTATAATTCCTATAAGATCTCTATATTTTATAAACACTAAGGTTCCTAATGTTATTTTTTATGAGAATAATATAGGTAATATAGACATCAAAGAAATTAACTTGAAAAATATTAATGCTTCTGAAAAAGAGATTTCGAGAATTTCGGTTATAGAGTATTTATTCAAAAATGTTTACGAACTTAAAAATAGTTTATATCAAATAATACTTGGTATAGCAAATTTACTTTTATTTTCATATTTCTTTGCTAAAAATATACGTGAAAAAGTTGCGATTATGAAAGTATTGGGAGCTAAAAATTCTCATGTATTTAAAGAGGTTTTTGCAAAATTCATAAGAATATCTTCGATTGGAATTATTGCTGGACTAGCTTTATCAAAAATTACAATAGATTTTATGATGAAGTCTTTCCCATCTCAATATTCAGCTGTTAACATTCCAAATATTATATTAAGTTCAATGCTAATATTTATAATATCTATAATTGTATCTATACTAGTGTTGTTTAATGTAATTAGATTTAAAATAATGAAAGAAATAAGGTAAGTAGTATGAAAAGCAAATTTATCTTTTTTGATATAAAAAGAAACTTGATAGTTAATGTATTGATTATATTGGAAGTAGCTTTATGGATATTTTATGCTGCGTCTTTGGTTTCTTTAATTAACTTTGATAGGTCATATAGAAATAGGTATAATAGATCAATTTCCATAGATAATTCTAAGTTCATGACATTTTATAAAATGATCCTTAAAGAAAATAAAGATATTGAAGATTATAAAAATGATATAAAGGAAAGTCTTAAGTTGATATCAAAAAATAATTATACTTATGGTTTTATTCAAAGGGATTTGTATACGGATATTCCAACTGATGTTTTGGGATTAAATTCCAAAGACTTAGAATCAGATTTTACAAAAAAAGATGAAATGGATGAGTTAATACATCCAATTGGATTTAATTATGGAATGATAGAGCATTATCAAAATAATATAGTTCAACAAATTTCAAAAGAAGAATGGATTAGAAGTGAGGACTATATATCGGTAATTGTAGGAAATGACTTGGCCAAAAAGGTTAAGGTTGGTACTAGCTATGTAGTTAATAATATAACTTATAAAATTGTAGGGCAATTTAAGAAGGATGTATTAGCATTTGATTATACAAATAGTGTAGATAGCTCATTTTTATTAAATAAGTCATTTGTTATTCCACTAAGTGAGGAAACATTCTTTCAAAATTTTGGATATCAACCTATAACAATATTTTTCAATGGTGACAAAGAAAATAATTCAACTGAATTAGAATCAAATATAAGAAAAATTTCGGATGACATAGTTATTTCAGATTTTGGTGATGATTTAGACAAATTCTTAGAAGAAATAAAATCAAAAAAGTATTATGAAATATTTAGAATAATTATAATTACTATTATTGCATCTGCATCAATAATTACTACAATTAATTATAAAATAGCCGAAGATGTAGATAGGATTGGAATTCTTTATTCTTTTGGAATTAGTAAAAAAGATATATTTAAAACATTTTCTTCTGAATTTCTTATAAATATACTTGTTGGAATTATAGGAGGAAGCTTATTTTATTTAGAGAACTGTGGAAGTGTTTATGAATTTTTTATTAATGAAAACTTATTATTCAATTTATATATTTCCATGGGGATATTATTATTAACAATTATTTTAATTATGCTAATAAGCTTTAATGAAATAAACAAGTTGACTCCGAAAGATATGATGGGAGGATTTACAGAATGAGTATATTAGATTTAAGAAATATATATAAAACCTATGGAAAAGGTGATAACGAAGTTATAGCTGTAGATGGAATAAGCATAAAGGTGGATAAAGGTGACATTATAGCTATTATGGGGCCTTCTGGTTGTGGTAAAAGCACATTGCTTAATATATTAGGATGTATAGATACCCCAAGCCAAGGTGAATATTATATTGACGATTTTCAAGTAGACTTTAAGAAGCTTAATCAGTTATCTAAAATCAGAAATGAAAAGATTTCGTTTATATTTCAAAATTTTGCATTGATAAAAGATCTTAGTGTACTAGAAAATGTAATGCTTCCTCTTAAATTCAGGGGGATTGCGCGAAAAGAAAGAGTAAATAAAGCAATAAAGTATTTAAATGAATTAGATATATTTAATTTAAAAAATAAAAGTATTAGGCAATTATCAGGAGGGCAGCAGCAAAGAGTTGCCATTGCTAGAGCACTTACTCAAGAAAGCGAAATTATACTAGCTGATGAGCCAACAGGTGCATTAGATCAAGAAAATAGCATTAAAATCATGAAAATATTGCAAGAATTAAACCAAAAACATAATAAGACAATATTAGTTGTTACACATGATAATCTTGTTGCAAGGTTTTGCAATAAAACTTTAAAAATGAAAGATGGAAAATGGGATAGTATTAAATAAAGGAGTTATAATTTATGAAAAAAGTACTTTCAACTATATTACCGAGTGTATTAACATTTTTGTTTATATTCATAGACTCTCATTTTCCATATAGTAAGTGGATTTTAATTGGAATTTATATTTTATTTCCAATAATGTTTATCATTCAGACTATTATTTCTTTCAAATCAATAAATAATATGTTGATTGGATTTTTGTTATTATCATTATCAATAATACTACCTATTAATCAATGGTATAAAATGGGCAGCATAATTCCAGCTATAGTAGTTTATTTAATATTGTCTTTAATAACATATTTACTGATAGTAGTTATGGATATTATTAAAAAAAATAAGAAAAGAACTAGAAATTAACGATGGTGTTTTTGTAGAAACAACTAAAAATAATAATTAGTGAGTTGGTATGAAGTTTGTTAAAAAATATAGATTCTAGATAAGCTATTAAGAAATTTTCGAGTTTAGAGATGGACTTATTTGTGGGAAGTATTTTATTTACGGGAAATGTTGGAGGAATGAAATGAAGGATACTTTAAAAGAACCGTATCATAAGAGACACTATAAAAGTATCTCTTATGATATGATTAGTTCACCATCGCCAGTTATTATAATTTTATATCCAGCTTTGAGAGGAAATAAATTAAATTTTTGCGATTGAGGCCATATGCGAATAGCTTGAACAGGAGTTTCAGTAGAATCTAAAATAAATATGTAAATCCGCTCATTAAAAGAATTATTTTGAACTGTATGTGTAGCATCTAGAGATAAATTTAAATCTTCAACTTTGTAGAAACCACGCTTAAGAATTTTACTTTCAGCCATACAAGGTGAAATTATAATATTAGAAGAAATAAAGAAGAAGAATAGTAATGCATAAATAAATTTTTTCATAAACATAATCACCTCTAAATTTTTATAGATAACAAGAAAATGAATTGAGCATTTTATCTAGTTTATAATAATGCTACCTTTACTAGATACAATTATTTCAAATTCAGATTCTAAAGGTATTAAAATATACTTGTCTGACTGAGGATCTAATCGCATATATTGCCTAGTTACTTGATTTGAATCGAAAATGGCAATAAAGGCATAATCACTGGTTGAAGTATTTTGTACAGTATGAATGCCGTGGGATAAATTTAAATCTGTAGCTTTATAAAATCCTTCGTGTAAGGTTTTTGGTTCAGCGCCAACAGGGATTGTAAAAATATGAAAGATTAATATTAAAAAAAATAAAAATGCCAGTGGGTACTTTTTCATTAGATCACTCACCTTTCTAAATCAAAATATTATGGAATTATAAACTTAATTTTATTATGTGAAAGTGATGAGAATATATTCTGAAATATTAAAAATAAAAATTAAACCTGAAGAGGGGATAAGACAAGATTAGTAGTTTACTATTTAAAATGTAAAAAATGAGTGTTAACGGAGAAAGAGGCGTTTATAGAATCTTGGCAAAATTTGAATCATGAGGGACGTAGAAATCTTAAGCATGGTTTTTCATGAGGTATTAACTTGAATGATTGAATCATTAGACAATGAAGATAATAAAAAAGGAAGCTTATCCACTATGAGATAAGCTTCCTTTTTTAGATTACTTAAGACTTAAGCTACATCAAATTTAGTAACTTGTCTTTGAGTAACTTGAGCACCAGATTTCTTAACTAAATCACCAGAATTAGTTTTGAAAACATTTTTAGCAATTACAGTATCCATAAGTGCATTAATCTCGTCTTTTGTAAGACTTGGTTTAACACCAGAAACACTTAAAGTACTTTTTTCACCAGCCGCAGTTAAAAAAGTCATAGATAAAGAATATTCCATTTAATTCACCACCTTTCTGTTTAGATTAGAGCTAAGGAAGTTAAATCATATACATGATTTAACTAAGTTCGAGAAACCAAATCATAGATTTGGACTCTCACTTATCTGCTTAAGAATTTGCTAAACTAGAAGATTCATTTATAAAGTAGTCTCTAGTATTAGCTTCCATAACAGCTTTAATTGCATCAGCAACAGCATAGATATTTTCTGGTGTTGCATCTGTTTTGATGCCTGAGAAAGTTTATACCAATAGGTAAGAATTTGAAGTTATCTCCATCTTTTCCCCTGGTTCACACCGTACATGAGACTTTCACCTCATACGGCGTTCCAACAATTTATACTTTTTTAATTAAATAACTGAATTTCCTACTAACTTTCTTAAAGAATTGACTCGTTTTAACCCTTTTTCGTCCAAGGACAATAAACCTAGATATTTAGTTATGGTATATTTTTCATTGCAATGTACAAGAACATGAGCTTCGGCGCATAGCCAAACAAGATTTTTATACTCATCTGTTCCACCATTACTTTTCGGTATCTTATGATGGCATTCCATATTATCAGTTTCTAAGTCTAGACCTGTTATGTAACATTTACCTTTTTGTCCTGCTATCAGAGATAGCATATTATCACAGAGTTCAGCAGTTCCAGTATAATTCGAAGATTTTAAAAGATATTTGATTAAATGATAATATCCTTTAAGTCTGTCATGAATTAACAATCGACCTCTTTCAGTATAATTACATATATTTTGATTAAAATTATTAGGTGGTCTGGTCTTACAACCATAAATAGGGAAGATAGTGACGTTATAAATAGTACGTATCTTACCATTATAATTTCCATATAACCGTTTATATGTTTCAGAAAATTTAGGTTTATTTGATATCCAATTCTTTAATCGCATTTCTAAGGTTCCTGTAACTAAGAAACTAATTTTCTTTACATCTTTACTTATATAGGTAGCAATATTATAGTAGTTATGAATACCTAGTATCATTGAGTTTAAGATTGATACTTCATTACTATTTTCTTGCTTTTGGATTTTCTTTATTTGGTCTTTAAGTTTATTAATGGCATTATTTTTAGATTTATCACACATTCGACTTTGACAAACATATTTATTTCTTTTAGGCTTAACCATAAGTTTAAATCCTAGAAATTCTGTATAGTTTTTCTTAAATTTGTTATTTTAGATTTGTCAGGACTTATATCTAAGTCCAATCTTTCTTTTAACCACAATCTTGTAGCATTATAAATCTTCTGTGCAGTTTTAAAATCTTTGCAAAAGATTTTAAAGTCATCAGCATATCTAACTAGACGTATTTCTTTTAAATTACTTGTTTTCATGGCTTTATATTTGTGTGATTGTTGGGTATATTTATATCTTGTTTCAAATGTTTCCCATTGAGAACTAATCCACCAGTCCAATTCATTTAGAACTATATTAGATAATAAAGGACTAATTATACCCCCTTGTGGTGTTCCTTTTGTTGGTATTCCAATTCCTTGTATTTCTGATTTTAGTATTTTACCAATTATACAAATCAAGTTTTTATCATGTATGCCAATGTTCCATAGCTGTTTTTTTAGTTTGCTATGATTGACATTATCAAAGAATCCCTTTATATCGATATCTACTACATAATATGCGTTACTAAAATTCATTATTTGCATACATCTAGCAATAGCATGTTTTGTTGACCTATTAGGTCTAAATCCATAACTATGCTTATAAAATTTAGCTTCACATATGGGTTCTAAAACTTGCTTAATACATTGTTGGAGAATTCTATCTTCAATACAGGGTATACCTAGCGGTCTGGTTTTACCATTTTGTTTAGGTATTTCAACTCGTCTCACACTTTTTGGAATATAATTATCGAATTTATTTTGGATACGTTCAATAAACTTTTTTGTTTCCATGTTTTTAAAGTAATTTATATTAAGATTATCGGTTCCAACTGTTGTTGAACCTTTATTTTTTTTAATGTTTCTATATGCTAGTAAGATATTATTGTCAGATGTTATATGTTTCATTAAATTAATGAAATTTTTATTATTGCAAGATTGTTTATACAAATTGTCAAATTCATTTTGCATTGCGTAATATTCATTATTTCTTAGTAACTGTCGTTTCTCTAATTTTAAGCTTTCCTCCAAGTCTGTTGCCTCCTCATTTGTATAAATACAAATTTAGATTAACATCTCTTAGTCTTACTCGAACCTTGAATTATTCAGTATTTAATTATCAAATAACAATTGTCTAGTGGCTATTGCATAAATTACTATTGCTGTAATTATTATAGCTTCATGCCACCACTTTCACTTGGATTAAGATAAGTTATAGAACTTCTTTTCCTTATCACTACTTCATGGGCAGTAAAACCTCCATATTCCAAGCTTACCTTGTTCCGTTATTACTATCTTTGCATATATCCTTAGGTCGTTAGTATAAGCCTGCAAGCTTGATAGTACCTGTAATACTATATGGATTTTCATACCAAGAATTTTTACTCATCCACACTTGCAACACATATGTGTTATATCCATTTCTAGATATTCCTACTTTAGACATGTACATTCCCAACTTCGTCAGCTACTTTAGTAGCATCCTAACCATAGATATTTTATAGACACCCGACCTATCACCACTCAACTACCTCTAGTTTGCATTTCGTGTAGAAAGAAATTCTCTACTTACGATGGCTCTCAGCCGACTTCACCGAGCTTTTAACCTTCTGCTATTTACTTAGCAAAACGCTAATCGGAGTATCAGTGTAAACCCTTCGGGACGTTACTCCGTCATTTGGTTTCTCATAATAACAGTTCTAATTTATGAATTTAATCATTTAATTAGGCTATTCTTTTCAAATAGCAACAAGTCGCACTCTTAGTATAAATTGGATCGCCAGTTTTATCTACTCCTTTTTCAACTTCAATACTAAGAGAAACAGAGTCAATAGTTTTAGTTACAGCCATATATTTTTACCTCCTTCATTTTGTTTTCGTATATGATATACGCATTAATTCCATGAGTTATATAAATATCCTAAAATTTTTTTAAGCAGCAAATAATAAAAAAGTTGAAGTAAAGACACAAAGAAAACTTTATGTAGATCTATAGGCGTTCTAAAAAGTTTAATCCATCAGAGTTTTAGTGGACTGCCAGGAACTATAAAGTAAATAATTTTATAAAAAATTAATGATGTTATTTAGAATTTATATATTAAAGGAAAGTCAATTAGGTAAAAAAGTATTTCTTAGATTCAGAGAAGGCATCACCATTTTACTAGGAGTCCTTACTTTGATTTAACACGAAGAGTTTAATAAATTTAATGAATGTGAAAATCTTTATATAGTAATAAAATAGAAATATGTAAAACAAATAAAAATAAAATGAGAGAAAACATTTTTATTTACGTTATATAAAGTGTAAGAGCTTTTACGAAAATAATGGATTGGAGAAATTTCAATGAGGTGTACCGAAAAAAATTATATCAGTAGGCTGAAAAAGAGGAAAGAAGATGCCATAGAATTTATAGTAGATAAATATCTGGCATTAGTTAAATCCACAGTATATAAAGTACTTTCGCCACTTAACAAGGATGGAATTATTGAGGAGTGTATAAATGATGTATTTCTTTCAGTATGGAATAATTCAGATAAATTTACAGGTGAAGAAGTTGATTTTAAGAAATGGATATTTAAGATAGCAAGATTTAAAGCTATTGATTATTACAGGAAAGAAGTTAAGAATTTGCATGTAAGCATAGAGGACGAGGAAATAAGCACAAATGAATTAGTGGAAGAAGAAATTATTAAGCTAGAAGAAAGAAATGAATTGATAAACTTAATTAACACTCTTGAGCCTATGGATAGGGACATATTTATTATGAAGTTCTTTCTAGGGGAAAAGTCTGAGGATATTGCTAGAAAGTTTGGACTTACCAGAGCTGCGTTAGACAATAGAATTTATAGGGGTAAGAAAAAACTTAGACTAAATTTGGAGGTAGTATAATATGAAAGATATTTATGAAATTCTAAATGATATAGAAATAGATGAAGATGAAATGGAGATAATAGATGCAACTGATATTGAAAAAGCAAAGGTAAAAAAGTATTTAAAGAAGTCTATAAATAAAGATAAGTCATATAGAAATAAGGGAATAGCTATAGCAGTTTTGTGTTGTTTGTTAATTGGAGGTGCAGGAACTTTGGGAGTAGCCTATCCATCTTATGCAGCAGAAATTCCGATAGTTGGAGATATATTTAGGTTTATAGATAATGGTAGAACAGGTGCATATGATAAATATAAGGAATATGCAGATGTGGTAGGGGCTACACAAGAAAGTAATGGTATTAAAGTCACAATAAAAGAAGCAATATTTGATGGAAAAACCTTAACTTATACTTATGAAATAGTAAGTGATAAAGATTTAGGCGATAATCCATTTTTTAATATGAATGGACCAAGGATTACTATAAAAGATTATAATGGTGGGACAGGAGGAAGTTCTGGAGTAAAAAAAGTCGCTGAGAATACTTATGTAGGTGAAGAAACTATTACTATAGATGAAGAAAGAAAGGCTATAAACTTTGAATTAAATTTCACAGATATAGGCGATATGAGCTCCGAAAATTCTAAAGAAATAAATGGAAATTGGAAGTTTAAAATTAATTTAAAAGCATTAGATAATGTTAAACAAATGGTAAATAAGACAACTGAAAAAAATGGAGTTCAATTAAATATAGAAAGTATTTCTAAAACGTCAGCAACATTTACGTTAAATTATTCTCAAGAAATTTCAAAGGATTTACAGGAGAAATACTTTATTGTAGATATTCCTATAGAAGAAGTAAAAGATGATTTAGGAAATGTTTATAAAGCAACAAGTGTTTCAACAAATGAAGGTAGTGAAGGAAGATATGCCGGAAAATCCATGTCAAGTTTTGGGGAGTTAAATCCAAATGCAACTAAATTAATAATAACTCCTAAAGTGCATTTATCAAATAATGTACATCAAGAATCAGGTAATGGAGAGGGAAAAGCTGTTGATACAAGTCCTGCTATAGATGAGAATCACCCTAAAAATAATGAATTTGCATTAGATGATATAGTAATTGAATTAAAAAAATAGATACACCTTTTCTTATCAGAAATAGTTCAACTAAGATATAAGTAGATTTAAAGGTAGTAAAAATAAATTAATAGTAGAGTATAATAGATACTAAAAAAAGTTCATCATTGTTGTATGGTGAACTTTTTTATTCTTCATAAAATTATAGTACGGTCAAACCTATGGATATTGTGTCATTCGTAAGTGTAGCTTATATATTTTAAATGGTAGAATCAATACTATATTTTCTCAAATTTAATTGGACGCCTTAACTTTCCTAGAGAGATTAGCTCAGTATTCTTTTTATAGTTATCCCAAAGGCTGGCCCTTTTAATATTAGGATTATCATAAGTTTTAAAGAAATATTCACAAGTATTTGTATTAACAAAGGCAGTATATTTTGTATAATCATAAGTATCTCTATTTGTTATTACTATCCCTTTTGGAATAGAAACACTTTCCATAATATGAAAGCATGTATTTATTGCTTCTAAACTGTCACTAGGTGCTTTAATATGTGTTTTTTGATATGCTGTTCTTACGAATCGTTCTGGAGATGTGTAGCCTCCAGGTAACTGCATAGTTCCTCCAGCCTGACCAAATGGCCTTAAATGAATGTTACCCCAGCATGCATCACTAGTCTGAGTTGGAGATACATTCATGTAATTTCGTAAATTAGTCATGTGCCACTGAAGATCAGGACTATTGGCCATAACTCCAATTGAATTTTTGTATAAAGTTAGACCTCTTTCTGTTTGTTCAATGACGACACATTCTCCACTTTTATCTGTAGCAATCCAATGCAAAGGAGCTACTGTTTGCGTTACTGGATCTTCAAGACCTACAATATCTATTTCCATTAATATTTCTTTAAGATCTTTTACTGATTCACATCTTCCTAAAATATAATGAAGAAAATCTAATGAGGAAACAGCTTCCCTGGTAATGGAATCTTTATGAGTCTTGTATTTAGCATAACCTGCAAAATATAATGCTGCAGCCGCAAATCCTTTTTCATTTACCCCATCAAAGAAACCAAGCATTTCACCTGCTTCTTGTCCAATTCCTATAAAGCTATAGTAATCGCAAATTTTACTCATGTTGAGAGTATTATTCCATACATAATTTTTAGGTACAACATAAAGTTCTGGCTCAATATCATAAGAAAAATCCATTGTTCTGCCAAAAAAATTCTCCATCTTTTTAGATTGTAGTGTTATTGCTGTGCACATTTTAGTTCTTATCCTCCTTATACTTTATTAACTTAGCACTTGAAATTTATCACTAATGTCAACTTATATTTAATCAATCTAAACCATAAACTGCATGCTGCTTAGAATCTTCAACGATATTTTCATAGCTTTTTTGAATCAAAATATTTATGGTTTCGGTAAGTTACCACATAAATCTAGTCTTAAATTTTGATATCTATATAAAAGGTCTATAATTTATAGATATACTTAAACATGGCATAAAGTTCCACTTATTAATGTTAAACTATGAATGGTTTAGATTTAATATCTTATGTTTTGAGGAAGGATAAAAGGTATATAAAATTACAATAAACTTTGTAATGTATTGATTCTAGATAAATACAAATAAAGTAAATACAATATTAAAATATAGATTAAGGTTCAAGAAGAAATATATGATATTTTGAATTTATATGATTTTAAATTACTATTTTGAATAAAAATTATGTTCCTATCGGATACTATCATTATAACTAATGATTATCTAAAAATAGGAGGAACAATATGAATAAAAATTTTAAAAGGATTACAATCTTAACGATGCTGATAGTCAGCATTTTCTCATTTGCAGTGAACAACAATGCAATAGCGCAGGTACCGTCGGATAAGGATAATGGAGTACATCTAATTTTAGACTCAGTTAATTATAATAATGTTTTACCAAAGCACTTCCGAAAAACTACTGATTTAGCAGTTGTAAAGGACAATAAAGATTTGGATCTTAAGGGGTTAGATAAGCTGAATATTTCTGGCAGTCAACAATTTTCAGGGAATAATATAGATCTTTTAACAAAGGCAATTGATACTTCTCTGCCTATGACAGTAATAGATTTAAGACAGGAATGTCATGGATTCATAAATGGATTTGCAGTTAGCTGGGCAGATGCAAGAAATAATGCTAATGTAGGACTTACAAGAGATCAAGTTATAGCTAAAGAAAAAGAGGATTTAAAAAGTATCAAATTAAATGAACCTATAACTTTTTATAATAACTCTAAACAAACCATGGATGTTAAAACAGTTCAAAGCGAAGAAGAACTTACTAAATCAAAAAATTTAGGATATGAAAGAGTAACAGTTAGAGATGGTGGAATACCTACTGATGATATGGTTGATTATTTTATGGAATTCATAAAAAATAAACCAAAAGATTCTTGGCTTCACTTTCATTGCAAAGAGGGTATAGGAAGAACATCTACTTTCATGATAATGTACGACATGATTAATAATTATAAAGATGTCAATGCTGATGGCATAATTAAAAGACAATTGGCATTAGCAAATTTTGAGGATACTACATTAAAGTCTTTTTATAATAACGAAAGAATGGGATTCTTAAATAAATTTTATGATTACTGCAAAGCTAACGGAGACTCATTTGATACTAAATGGAGTGAGTGGAATAGTAAAGCTTCGAGTATGGATGAAACAGATAAATCTAATGCTATCCAGGTATCAAATGTAAATTCTGTTTATATGAAAAATAATATAATGCCTAAATCTTTATATGCGATTTCTTTAGATTCTATGACACCTGGTGAAAGAACAATGATAACTAGCCTTCAGGGGCTAGTTAATAATCATTGTTCTTTTCAAATATATACACTTAATTCTTCTCAGCCTGATTATAAAATATGGTTGGAAGATTTAAAAAGTAGTCATAATGTACCTTATGAAATGATATCAGATCCTTGGGAGCTAATAAAAATATATAAAGACTATATAAAAGGGTACGTGCTTTATAATGGTGAAACTAAAGATCCTTCAATAAATAATGCTTGTTCCTTAGCAGGCCTTAAAAACGCTATAGTTATTGATGAAAAGCTGGAACCTAAAATAAAGGAACTTGGCATAGAAAGTAAAGGAGATTGCAGAAATACAGATGAAAATTGGGCCTATGATAATTTGTGGAATAAAGGACTAAATCATTCCATGGTAATGGAGCTTTCTCCTGATAGAATTGATGCATTAAGGGACTATGCCATAATGACTAAATCTTTAATATTTTACGAAGGAAGTGTAGATAAAACAGCTCTTAGAGATAAAATATTTTCTTCCGTGGATGATAACGCTACATGTTTGGGCTGGGGGCCAGATGAGTTTATTAATGTAAGTACGGCTTCAAAATATGGTGTAAGCATGGTTGCAGCAGATTGGTCCTATAATTTAACTACATTAAGTGCTTTCAAAGAACCTCATATTAATAAAAACTCTTCATTAAAAGTTCCTAAAGAAGAAAATGTTCACTATGTTACTTTTATAATGTCAGATGGAGACAACCAGCAGTGGAATCTTGGAACTAATTATGGTTCACCTAAGTGGTTTGGTTATGAAAATAGAGACAAACTTTCTTTAGGTTGGTCTATGACTCCAGCATTATATTATTTAAGTCCTACTGTATTTGATTTATATAACAAAAGCATAAGCAATGAGGATCCAAGGAATAATTTCATAGTAGCTCCATCAGGAAATGGATACATATATCCAAGCAAATTTCCTCGTAATAAGTTAGGTTCATATGTTGACTTATTAAATAATTACATGGAAAGAGTAAATGAAAATTGCGTATCAATAATAGATGATTCTGCGTTTCATGATATTGAGCTTTGGAATGAGTTTACTAAAAAATCAAATATCAAAGGTTTATTTTATCTTGACTATCATAGACACGATAATTATAAAGGAGAAATTTTATGGTCTAATAATAAACCTTTAGTGTCTTGCAGAGATCTACTTTGGAATTCACTTGAAGACGAAGAAGAGCTAGTAAAAAAGATAAATGACAGGGTCAGCTTAGGACAAACAAATATCCATGATCCAGAAGCATACACCTTTGTTTATGTTCATGTATGGACAAAAGAGACAAGTAACGTGGAGAAAGTTACGAAGATGCTAAAAGAAAACAAAAGCGTAAGAGTCGTTCCACCTGAAACTTTTATGGAACTCATAAGTAAGAACATTAAGCATTAGTGTACAAAGCTAGATAAATATCTTATAAATTTATTATAAAAATCTCAAACCTATTTAAAATGTACCCTTTGTCAAGGACAGTTTAATTTGGTTTGGGACTTTTTTTATTCTCAATAAATTTATAATAAAATCAAATTTATAAATAGATTATGGGATAATATTACTTACAAATATATATTTGGAAAGGAAATAAAAAAGGAATTTGATAATTAATGACGAAATCAAGGAATATAGAGTTAATATGATTTAACACCTAGAGAAGGTTAAAATTTTTTAGAGGGTAGGAGGGAGATAAGTATGAAATTAAATTCAATAAAGTTCAAATTGATTCTATTTATTTTTGGACTAACAATTTTACTGTTTAGTGCAAATATAGTTATCAGTACAATTAGCTTTAATTCTTATTCAGATCGTAACAATAAGACGGAAGTAATGAATGCTAATGAAACAATAAGCGAAAAAATTAAGGAATTGAAAAATGAGTCTTTAAGTATTGGAAGTCAATTGGCCTTAAATCCTAGAATAATAAAGGGAATTGAGAATAAAGATAGTCAGGAGATTTTTAATGATTTAAAAGATATATTAAAAGATCTAGATGTAGAATTTGTTACAATAACTGATGAAAAAGGTAATGTAATTGTAAGATCTTATGAACAAGATAAAAAGGGAGATAGTATTTTAAATCAGGCAAATATAAGAAATGCTCTTGCTGGTAAATTAAACTCTCAAGTTGAAAGTGGAACTCAAATTAAACTTGCAGCTAGAGCAGGTGCGCCAGTAAAGAACGAAAATGGAGATATTATTGGAGTTGTGTCTGTAGGGTATAGATTAGATTCTAATAATCTAGTAGATTATGTTAAAAGTAAATTTGGGTGCGATGCTACTATTTTTATGGGAGATGTAAGAATTGCAACAAGTATAATGAAAGATGGCGAAAGGGTTGTTGGAACTAAACTTGATGAAAAAATTGCAAAAGTTGTTTTGAGTAATAATGCATATTCAGGAGAGGCTAATATTTTAGGAAGTAAATTTGATGCATACTATTCACCAATTACTGGAGATAACAATGAGACAGTTGGAGTTATATTTACAGGTAAAAGCAAGGCTGAAAGTCAGCTGTTTATAAGAAAATTTGTTATAAATAATATTATATCTTCTATTATAGTGTTAATCTTGGTTGGGATAGCAATATATTTATACATAGATAAAAAGGTATCAAAACCATTAGCAAGTGCAGTGACTCACTTTAAACACTTATCAGAAGGTAATTTTACTGAAAAGACATTAGAAAAAGATTTAAAACGCAAAGATGAAATTGGAGATATGTCCAGAGGAATTGAGCATATGAGGCAGGATTTAATAAATCTAATTAAGAAAATAATGAACAATTCACAAGATATGAGTGCAGCGAGTGAAGAATTATTTGCTACAGTTGAAGAATTTTCAGCAATGTCTCAAAATATTAATTCCGGAATTGGTAATATTAATTTTGGTATTCAAGAAACTAGTTCAGCGGCAGAAGAAATAAATGCTTCAGTAGAAGAAGTTGAGGCAAGTATTAATGTATTAACAAATAAGGCAGTAGAAGGAAGTTATAATGCAAGTGCTGCAAAAACTAGAGTAGAAGATATGCAAAATAGATCTTTGGAATCCATTAGAGAAATAGAAATATTGTTTAGTGAAAAAGAAGAAAAAATACTTCAAGCAATAAAAGAAGGACAAGTAGTAGAAAATATAAAAGTTATGGCGGACACTATTGCAGAGATATCAGAGCAGACAAATCTATTAGCACTAAATGCAGCTATAGAGGCGGCAAGGGCTGGCGAACATGGAAAAGGATTCTCAGTAGTTGCTGAAGAAGTAAGAAGGCTTGCAGAACAATGTTCAGATGCCGTAGAATCTATAAAAAGTACAATCTTCAAAGTTCAAAATGCATTTAGAAATCTTTCCAACAATAGTGACGAGGTACTAACTTTTATGAAGGAAAGAGTAAATCCTAAGTTTGAAGATATGATTGAAATTGGAAAAGAAAATTATAAGGATGCAGAATTTGTAAGTAAAATGTCAAATGAAATAGCTGAAATGACTAAAGAAATTTCAATTACAATGGAACAGGTTACTAAAGCAGTGGAGAGCATGGCTGATACAGCACAAAAATCTTCACAAGAAACTGATGAAATAGTAAACAATATTGATGAAGTTAATAGAGCAACAGATGAGATAGCAAAAACGGCTCAAGAACAAACACGTCTTGCTCAGGATTTAAATGAAATGATACAGAAGTTTCAGGTTTAGTATACGGCACAATGTAAATATAGATATTCAACTTTAAATCTAGATTTATGTGATAACTTACCGGTACGCCAAGCAAGGGCGTAAAAGATAATGAGGGCTAACCTTCCTCATTATTACTATATAGCAGGTGGGAATCCTGCATGACAAAGGCCATCAACCAGTCATTAGTTAGTCTTGGGCTTATTATGGCGATGTAATAAGTTAAGTGTAGACAAACAAGGTACCAGGCCGCAAGCGAATGCTGAAACTACTAGCCACGAAATTATCACAAAGTCAGAAAGGACGATAATATCGGTAAATTAGAAGTCAGAACATAGATAATCATTATTGCAAGAATATCTGTGCTTTCTCGTGGTTTTAAGGTGTAGCATGGTATACATTGATATAGTACGTCAACTTGGGAGGACTCATTATTCTCTGACTTCAGAGTATGGAAAACAATGATTAGAAATCAGAGGTATTCAAATGATAATGAGTAGTCGGATTACACCATAGTACTGAAGAAATGAGTAATGACCATGGAGGGAAGGGTGTAACATATTATAGACCTTGAAAAGAGAAACAGAAATTCTCACACAGAGGAGGAAAAAAAAAATGTACACAAAACTTGAGAGGATAGCAGAAATAGCTGGAAATAATCCTAAAGAGAAATTTACATCACTAATGCATTTAGTTAACAAGGAAATGCTAATTTTATGCCATTATGAACTGAGCGGAAATAAGGCTACAGGAGTGGATAAGGTAACAAAGGAAGAATATGAAACTAACTTAGAGAATAATATTGATAATCTACTAATTAGAATGAAGACTTTTAAATATAGACCGCAGCCTGTAAGGAGAGTATACATAGATAAGTCTGGTTCAAACAAGAAAAGACCTCTAGGTATACCGGCATATGAAGACAAAGTTGTACAATTAGCCATTAATAAAATATTAAAATCAATATATGAACAAGATTTCATTGATAGTTCTTTTGGGTTTAGACAAAATAGAAGTTGTCATGATGCTCTTAAAATCTTAAATGTATATTTATCTGAAAAGAATGTGAATTATGTTGTAGATGCTGATATTAAAGGATTCTTTGATAATGTTGACCACAAGTGGTTGATGAAATTTCTTGAACACAGGATTGCAGACAAGAACTTACTTAGATATATAGGTAGATTTTTGAAAACTGGAATAATGGAAAACGGAAAGTTTTATAAAGTATATGAAGGAACTCCACAAGGGGGAATAATATCTCCAACATTAGCAAACATTTATTTACATTATGTTTTAGATATATGGTTTAATAACTTTATCAAAAAGAAGTGTAAAGGACAGGCGTACATAGTACGCTATGCGGATGATTTTGTTTGCTGTTTTCAGTATGAAGACGAAGCGAAAGCTTTCTATGAAGCATTGAAAAACAGATTAGACAAATTTAACTTGCAGGTAGCTGAAGATAAAACTAAAATATTATATTTCGGTAAGAATGCCTACTATGATAGAAAATTCAAGAGAGCATGAAAGTTAGAATCATATAAAGATAGAACTTTTGATTTTCTAGGATTTACACACTTCTGCAGTTGCAGAAAGAATGGAAGTTTTAGAGTTAAGAGGAAGACTAGCTCAAAGAAATTTGGAGCTAGCATAAAGAGATTGAATGAATGGTTAAAGAATAATAGAACAGTGCCGCTCACATTATTAATGGAGAAACTGACACAGAGACTAATAGGATATTATAGGTATTACGGAATCACTGACAACAGTTTAAGTCTCGCAACTTTCAGATATTTAGTAAGAAAACTAACTTTTAAATGGCTAAACAAAAGAAGTCAGAAAAGAAGTTATAACTGGAGAAGTTTTGACACTATGTTTGAGTGCTTCAAAATACCTAAAGCTAAAATATATGTTAATATTTTCAACTTAAAAGAAGATATATCATATATACTGTGAATTATAATGTGGGGAGCCGTATGCGGGAAATCCGCACGTACGGTTCTGAGAGGGGTTAGGGAAGTGATTCCCTAGTCTACTTACCAAATCATAAATATTTTGATTCCGAAAAGCTATGAAAATATCGCTGAAGGTTCTAAGCAATAGGTTGTACCCACTTTAGCATGCTCCAACTTTCCTAGGGAAGCTCGACTCATTACATTCGCTGAGGAAGTTCGAGAACCCAAAATAAAATTTTGGACCCTCACTTCACAAGCTAAAACGGAACAACCTACAGCTAAGAACCTTTAACAGCTCATTTTCAAATGTTTTCTACACAAATATATTTATGATTTCTAGTTAAGATATAAGCTTAAAGTTCTAGCAATTTTGTAAATATGTTAATTTAATAAGTTGAATTCTTAAATTAGCTATCTATACACAAATTACAACTTAAAAATTAAAATAATTAAAGAGAATCAAACTCAGAATGAGGTGATTCTCTTTTTTCCATATTAAAGGAAACTAGTTTCATTCGCTTTATTATCAAACTAGTAGATTTAGGAAATATGCTGGTCTACCAGTTGGATAGTAATTGTTTATTGTGATAAAACATTTGATGATTTTATAGTTATCCATAAGATTTTCCCATGTAATATTAGTGTTATCTAAATAAAAGATAACAATTAAGCGTTTGGTAAATTGACTATTTTAAACCAATATGGATTTGAAACAATATTAAAAGAATGATACTATTGTATTTATAGTTAAATTCATTATACAGGTTTAGTTAAATAAGTAGTAATTTGGTTGGTGATGATATGCAACAAAGGATTTCAATTATAGAAGATGATTTAGAAATTTGTAATCTACTTAAGGAATTTTTAAAGGAAAGTGGATATGAAATAAAGATATCTAATACTGGAATAGATGGTATGAGAGAATTAAGAACTTTAACGTATGATTTAGTTATTTTAGATTTAATGCTGCCATATAAAAGTGGAGATGAGATTTTACGGGAACTGCGCAGCTTTTCTAATATACCTGTCATCGTATTATCTGCAAAGGATATGGTACATACAAAGGTAGATTTATTACGTTTAGGTGCTGATGATTATGTGACCAAGCCTTTTGATTTAAATGAAATATTAGCAAGAGTAGAGAGTAATTTAAGGCGCTGTAGTTCAGATTCAAATATAAAAAAATCAATTTTAACTTATAAAGATATTATATTATATGAAGAGGAAAAGAAAGTAATAGTAAACGGAAATACACTTGTATTAACTTCAAAGGAATATGGTATTTTATTTTTATTATTAAGTCATCCACAAAAAGTCTTTTCAAAGGCAAATTTATTTGAAAGTATATGGAATGAAGAATATTTTAGTGAAGATAATACACTAAATGTCCATATAAGTAATATTAGAAATAAGCTTAAAAGCGCAAATCCCAATGAAGAATATATAGAAACTATATGGGGAATGGGTTATAAGTTAAAATAACAAATAAAAAGAAATATATAAGCAGGAGTAAAGCCTGCTTTTTTGTTATGGAGAAAATATTTAAGGTTTTCTTTAGAATTGATTTAAGATTTTCTTTAAGTACGATTTTTACAATGTAAATATGGAAAAGCAAAGGAGATGTTATTATGACTTATGTTTTAGAAACTAAAAACTTAACAAAGAGATACAAAAATACACAAGCCTTGGATAATATAAATATAAAATTAGAAAAAGGAAATATATATGGTTTTGTTGGACAAAATGGTGCGGGAAAAACAACTTTAATAAGGCTTATTACTGGCTTATCATTTCCTACATCTGGTGAACTTTATTTATTTGGACAAACTGGGGAAAAGAAATTACAAGAACAAAGAAAGCGACTAGGTTGCATGGTAGAAACTCCTGCATTATATCCTAATATGACAGCATATCAAAATTTAGAGATTCAACGCATTCAAAGAGGAATTCCCGATAAAAAGGTTATTGAAGATACTTTAGAATTAGTTGGATTAAAACATACAGGAAAAAAGAAAGCAAAGGATTTTTCTTTAGGAATGAAGCAGCGATTAGGAATTGCTCTAGCACTGATCAATGATCCAGAGTTTTTGATTTTAGATGAACCTGTAAATGGACTTGATCCTGTGGGAATTGTTGAAATAAGAGAACTTATTAAAAGATTAAATAAAGAAAAAGGAATGACTATTTTAATCTCAAGCCATATTTTAGAGGAACTTTATCAAACTGCCGATCATTATATTATTATTTCTAATGGAAAGATATTGGAGTCATTAACACAAGAAGAACTTAATGAAAAGTGTAAAAAGCATATTGCAATTAATATAGATGATGTATCTATTGCAGCTACTATATTAGAAGAAGAGCTTCATACAAATAACTATCAAATAATGCCAGACAAAACAATTCGTTTATATGATTATTTAGATGATATTAAATCTGTTTCAATAGCATTATCAAGAAATAATTTAATAATAACCGGAATTTCTTTGGCGGGAGATAGCCTTGAAGATTACTTTATTAGAAGAATTGGAGGCAGGAAATATGATTAATCTGTTTAGAACAGAGGTTTATAAATTATTTTTAAGTAAAAGCTTTTGGCTAGTGTTTATCATGAGTACACTTTTTGGAATTACAATGACTCCAGATAGCAATACATTCATAACTGGATATGAAAATATAGGTGTAAGCTTTTATTATGCATGTTTATTAATGATATTTCCTATATTACTTGGGGCAATTTCTTTTGGAAGTGATTTTGGAGATAGGACTATAAATAACGGAATAAGTGCAGGTCATAGTAGGCTTAAAATATTTGTTTGCAAGGTGTCAGCATATTTTATTGGAGTTAATTTAGTTATTTTGTTTAGCCCAATTGTAAATGTGATTCTTAACATTATCTTACATAGATATACTACAGGATATTTTATAAATGAGGGAAATATTTTAGCTAAAACAATAATAATAACATCGTTATTAGGGATGGCTATGTCAAGTGTAAGTGTGTTCATAGCTTTTATGTTTAGAGATATTGGAAAAGCAACAGGAATTTCAGTTGTAATATATTTTATAAATATCTCTCTATTAAACTCAACAAATGATATAAGAACAACTATATTTAGGTATCTACCATTAGCACAGGCACGCCTTATCTTGTATAGGCCTTTAATTCCAAATCAATTTAAAGACGCAGGACTAATTGGTATTTGTGCAATATTATTTTTCTTGAGCATATCATACGTCCTCTTTAAAAAAGCAGAGCTAAAATAAAAGGAAGTGTAGTAAATGAGAAAGTTATTAAAAATGGAAATCTATGAGGTTAGACATAATTATATTTGTTTGCTCATGATAGGAATTGCTATTATTTATGGAGCATATTCAGGTTATGGAGATTTAGAAATGAATTATTATAATTTACCTATAGGAGGATATGAAGTGTTACTAGCAATGCTCCATGATGCTCCAGGAACCTGCATGTTAATTTCAGCTTTTCCAGCATTGCTAATAGGAAAAAGTTTTTCAAATAGGACTTTAATTACTAAAGTTGCATCTGGAAATAGTAGAGGTATTATTTTTTTTACAAAAGCTGTTTCAATACTTATTATTACAACTGTATCAATGCTTATCTTTTCTTTTTCTGGTGCATTCGCTGTTACTATAAAGTATGGCTTTAATGCACCAAGTGGAGTAAATGTAATTACACTAATGAAAATTTTAATTTGTACAACATTATTATATTTAGCTATTTTTTCTGTAATAATACTTTTTGGAGTAATATTTAGAGATAATTTAAAAACTATTATAGTATCAGTTATTACAATTCTTATGAATGCTATATATTTATTTGTTGCCAGAAGTATGAATTTGCCATTATATAGGCATCCAATGAATTTGCTTAGAGTGATTTTAAACAATAACTCAGCATTTGAATTTATATCATTTTCTTTAGAAGGTATAATTTTATTAGGGTTTATAATAATGTTAAGTTATAATATATTTTGTAAATGTGAATTAAAATAAACTTATTATATAAGGATGGGTATAATGCTGATTATATTGATATTAAGCCTTACTGTTATTTTATTAATTTCTTATGTATTTCATTTAAAGATGCAAATAAAAAGTATAGGAAAACAATTAGAAAATATTTCAGAAGGCAAAACAGAAAAGAAGATAGATGTATCGTTGCTTGACAAAGATATTGAATACCTTGCAGGTAACATTAATAGAAATATAAATTATCAAAAGCAGCTAAGAATAGAGGTGTTGAGAAATGAGCAAAAGCTTAAGGATTCTATCGCAAATATATCTCATGATTTAAGAACTCCTCTTACTTCTATAATTGGTTATCTACAATTACTAGAAAAAAGTGAATTGTCGGAAAATCAAAAAGAAAAAATAAGTATTATAAAAAAGAAATCTGAGATTTTACATAATCTCATTACTAGTTTTTTTGAAATAACTATTATTGAAAATGATAGAATGCATATAAATTTAGAAAAAATTAATATGAATAATTTTCTTTCAGATGCAATGCTCCAAAATATAATGCCATTTAAAGAAGCTGGAATTGAGCCCATTTTTGATTTGCCAAATACAACAATATTTATTGAAGGAGATAAAATAATTCTACAGCGTATTGTTCAAAACTTAATATCAAATATATTGAAATACGGTTCAAGTTATGTCAAAATATCACTTGTGAAAAAGGAACATGTTGAGCTTTGCTTTGCCAATAAAATTGAAGATCCTAAAAAAATAGATGTAAATTTATTATTTGAAAAGTTTTATACAGGGGATAAATCAAGAAGTTCTGGCAGTACAGGTTTAGGCCTTTCAATTGTGAAGCTATTAGCTGAAAGAATAAATGCTAAAGCATTAGCAGAAATTAAAGAAGATATTTTAACATTGAAAATTGTATTTTAATAAAACAATTTTATGGAATTAAAATGAAGGAACTAATATAAAAATTAATTTAATAGTATAATTGTTCATTTAAATTAGATACAATTACACAAAAAATTATATTATGTAAGTAAAATTGGGTATCTTATATTCTGTTAAATTTGTATATGATAAAAAATGCTAATGCTATTCGAATAGTATTGGCATTTTTTTTAGTCAAGGTAAGTTTTTTAAAACTTAAGATTTCGTAAGGTTTATTTATAATTCTTGTAAAGTCTATCTTCTACAATGAAATTATGACATTTGAAAGGAAGTAGAAGATATGAGAAAAGTATATAAAAAGATATCAGGATTTATAATAATGACGATGATAATAATTTGCGGATTTTGGTATATTGAAGGAAATACAAGTAATTATGGTTCAAATGATAAAGACAAGTTGTTTGAAGTAAACACAGCTAATGGAAGCGAAAAAATACTATTAGTAAATGAGAAGCATGGATTAAGTGGGAATTATGTACCAGAAGGATTAAGCATACCTAACATACCATTTTCAAATGGATCAGATGATGAAGAAAAACACGTAGCAGGAACTGTTGTAAAGCCATTAGAAGAATTAGTAAATGCGGCTAAAAAAGACGGGATAATATTACTTGGTAATTCGGGTTATAGATCTTATGAGTCACAAGAAGATATTTATGAAAATCGTGTGATATCTCAAGGGAAAAAGCTTGCAGATGCATATGTAGCTAAACCTGGATTTAGTGAGCATCAAACAGGGCTGTGCATTGATATTACTAATAAAAACGGATATTTTGCAAAGGGAACTAAGGAGGCAGATTGGCTTGCAAAAAATTGCTATAGATTTGGTTTTATTATAAGATATCCTTATGGAAAGAAAAGTGTAACAGGAATTGAATATGAACCATGGCATATTAGATATGTAGGTAAGGAAGCTGCTAAGTATATTCATGATAATGGAATTACATTAGAGGAATACTTACAAAAATAATTATAAAAATGGAGGAATAAATGAATAATATTCTTGTAGTAGATGATGAAAAAGAAATAAGAAATTTGCTAGAAATAAATCTTAGAAATGAAGGATACAATGTATTTAAGGCAAGTTGTGGAGAGGAAGCCTTAGATATTTTGGAGAAGGAAGAAATTCATTTGATAGTTTTAGATATAATGATGCCCCACATGGATGGTCTGGAGGTTTGCAGAAGGGTAAGGGAAAAGTATAACATACCAATTCTTATGCTAAGTGCAAAATCAGAAGATATGGATAAGATTCAAGGGATTATGACTGGTGCAGATGATTATGTATGCAAACCTTTTAACCAATTGGAACTTATAGTTAGAGTTAAGGCATTAATGAGAAGATCATATTTTTTAAATTTAAAAATGCAAGTTTCAGAGGATATAATAAGAATTGAATCAATGGTTATAGATAAGAGTAAGCATAAGGTGACTATAGATGATAAAGAAGTAGATTTAACGGCTAGAGAGTTTGAAATATTATATCTGTTAGCTACAAATAGAGGAAGAGTTTTTAGCGCGGAGGAAATTTTTGAAAAGGTATGGAAGGAAAGATATTATCAATCTAATAATACTGTTATGGTACATATGAGCAGATTAAGGGATAAAATAGAACATCATATGGAAGGAAATAAGATAATTCATACTATATGGGGAGTTGGATATAAAATTGAAAAATAAAAGATTCTATAAATATTGGCTATCACCATTAGGTGAGATTGGAACTACATTATTATTAACTTATATAAGCTTAATGATAGTTAGTAAAATATTAATATATTTATATTTAAATACTAAAATTCAACTCATTAATTATATTTTTAAATTTCGAAGACTCATTGACTCTATAATGTTTGAAGGTGCAACCTATGTGATTGCCGGAATTTCATTATTTGTAGGAGTATATTTACTTATTACTTATAGAAAAACTAAAAGTTTGGTAGCTATTATAGATCAAACTGAAATAATGGCAAGTGGTGACTTGGACAGATTAATAGAAGTTGATGGAGAAAATGATATTAGGAATTTAGCAGAAAATATTAATAATATCTCAAGGCAACTTAAGGAGATAACAATAGTAGAAAGAAAAGCTCAACAAACTAAAAATGACTTGATAACTAATGTTTCTCATGATTTAAGAACTCCATTAACGTCTATAATAGGTTATTTAGAAATAATTGATGCTGATAAGTATAAAGATGAAGTAAGACTAAGATATTATGCTAATATAGCATTTGAAAAGGCAAAAGCATTGAATTTACTTATTAATGACTTGTTTGAACTCACTAAAATGCAAAATAACACCATTAATTTAGATAAAGTTGATATTAATTTGGTAGAATTATTAGGTCAGGTAGTTGCGTATTTTGAATATCAATTTAAAAATGCAGAAATGCAATCAAGAATCAACTTTTCTGAGGATAAGCTAATAGTAAATGCAGATGCAGGTAAGTTAGTTAGAGCATTTGAAAATTTGCTGTCCAATGCAATTAAGTATGGCCGAGATGGTTTTTATGTTGATGTAACAACAAAAATGGAAGAGAATATGGCAGTAGTTCAAGTTATAAACTATGGCCAGTCAATATCAGCAATAGATTTACCATACATATTTGATAGATTCTATAGGGTAGAAAAATCAAGAAATAGCGATATAGGTGGTTCTGGATTAGGGCTAGCTATCACAAAAAATATTATAGAGTTGCATCAAGGAACGATAAAGGCCTATAGTGATGATAATAGAACTATTTTTGAAGTAAGATTACCAGTTAAATGAAGAAATTGCATTAAAAGCTTATAAAGTTTTATGGGAAGTAAAATAATGCATTTTAAAAATGTATGTAGGGTTGACTCAAAGCGAAATTTTTATTTTAAGAAGTTATATGGTAAGTTACAATTTAAAATATCAATTCTATATGTATTTTTCTAAAAGAATTTGATATAATATAAATAAGAAAAGCTTAGTGCGTCAACACCAAGCTAATCATTAAAACATTTATTTTGTTTTAGGGCTATTGGACCTAAATTACAAATTTATGAAGAGACTAAAGCACTATTCTTGGTCGGATGGGTGCTTTTTCTCTTTGCTATTAATTTCTATGTGAATTCCAAGAAAATTAATCTTAATTATCAATTTAGAAATAAAAAGATTATGTTTTAAAACTAATCTAATAATATAAAGAGTAGCAAAACATTTTATAATCAATTCTAGCATATCCAATACCACCCCCTCAGCTACAGCGAAATAATTCACCAATAGCCCAAGGAGGAAAAAATGTTCAAAACCTCCACAGCCATCCATCTATGGTTGTTAAATTTTACTTGGATATTGTACCATAATTATCCGATTTTATATAGTAGAATATATTGGCAATAGTTGGAGCTATGAAATGTGTAACCTAATATTATATATGAACTAGGATCATTGTAAATAAATTCTAAAGTGATATACTATATGCATATATAGAATTTCGTGAGGTAATTTTATGAGAGCAGAGTTAATGAATACTATGCATTTGTTTTTTGTTCTAGTGTTTCTTATAAGTATTATTACTTGCACAATTACATATTTAAGAAAATATAGAAAAAAGCTAAATTATAATGTTGTAAGTAGGATTTATATTAAATACTTGGATTATTCAAGATTTATGATAATAAATGATTATATATCATATGAAAAATATGATATTTGGCGGTATTGTGTACAGTTTTAAATGAAATGGTGTTTTTTATTTATTTTAAATTTTAGGAGGAAGAATATGAACATCATTTCAAATTTACTAAACGTATCACTTAATTATTTTTTTAATATTACAGGAGACTTAGGAATAGCAATTATACTATTAACTATATTGGTTAAGCTAATTCTTATGCCAATATCATTTAAGCAAAAGTTAAGCATGTATAGTCAGCAGGAGTTTTCTAAGGGGCTTGAAGAAATAAAAGAGAAATATAAAAGTAATAAGGAAAAGCTAGAAATTGAGACTCAAAAGTACTTTAAGCAAAATGCAAGGGGAATGATAGGTATTTTATCAAGTTTACTTCAGATACCTATAGTTTTTAATTTGTATAGAGTGATTTTAAATATGCCTATGCAGGTTGGAACTGCGCTTATACCTTGGGTAGTTAGCTTGAAGATGTCAGATAGTTTATTTATAGTGCCTGCAATATATGCAGTTTCAATGCTTAGTCCCAATATATTACCTTATATACCTTTTCTTAGATTAAAAGCTCAAGCTAAACTAAGCAAAACCAACATCATAATAACAACTATAATAAGTGGATTGGTTACTTTTAAAGCTCCTATTGCTTTAGGAATATATTTTATAACCACAAGTTTATTCTCATTTGTTGAAGAAGTAGCTTTTAGGCTATATGCCAAAAGAAGAGGTTTGGTAGTTTAAAAAATTATGTTTGATACTACTAAGTAAAATTTATTTTAAAATTATAGATAAATTAAAAAGGTAGCTGAATCTAAATTAGATTTAGTTACCTTTAATAATTTATAATATGTATTTTTCAATTGAATTCTCATATTCTAATCCTGCACATATTTAAACAGTAGGGGCGCAGGTTATAGACTTAAAGTTTAAAATGAAAGGTAAATAAATACGCAGAAGGAAAGTGGCTTTTGCGTATTTATTAAGGAAATGTGCGAAAATGATCTACACAGTAAATTGATAATGTAAAGTATCTTTTATTATTGAGCTGTCAATTATGATGTATTATTCATTTGGTAGAATATATTTTTTGTTTAAGCTTTTCTAATGTAGAAGGTGAAGCAGTATAAATCATCAATTTAAAATCAGGACAGTTTGATACTTGCAAATTCACATGTTCAAATTCCAATTCTCCAATCTCAGGGTGATTCCATAATTTATGACAATCAGTAACAGTTTTAACTTCATAACGAGGCCACCACTTGCTGAAGAATTCATTTTCTTGCTTAAATTTCTCAATCATTTCATTTAATCTTGCATCCTGGGGATACCTAGCACAATCTGCTCGAAATCTTGCAATCATGATTTTAGCTCGTTCTTCCCAATCTGGATTAATTTCTTTTTTGAATGGATCAATTAAAAATTGATGTAATACGTTTGGTTTTGAATCTATGCTGGTAGAATATGAAGGAAATCGAAATAAAAATTCTGCTGCACGATTCCATAATAATACATCCCAGTATTTATCCATTATATATGCAGGATTAGGTTCTAATGCGAAAACAGTTCTTTCTAATCCTGTACTAATTTCTTTATAAATTTTTGATTCTTCTATCTCATCAGATTTAGATAATAAAAAAAGATATCGGCGTTCATCTTCGGATAATCTTAAGGCAGTAGCCAAGCTTTCCAATATTTGATAAGAAGGGTGTACATCTTTTCCTTGTTCTATAGATGTGTACCAAGAAACTCCCACATTAGCAAGCTGAGCCACTTCTTCACGACGAAGTCCAGGCGTGCGGCGACGTCCATGTGAAGGTAATCCAACCTGCTCTGGAGTAAGGCGTTCTCTAGTAGCACGCAAAAATTCACCTAACGACTGCTGAAATGTAATTTCTTTCATTTATTTTCCTCCTCTTATCCTACTACTCTCAATCGTAGGATAACCACAATATGGTTGAATTATTTTAACTCTGATATATTAGCAATATAACATAAAAATAACTGATGAACAAAACTATTTAGATTGGAGTGAATTAATTTATGAAAATATTTGTAACAGGGGCAACAGGTAAGGTTGGAAGTCGATTTGTACCGTATTTACTTAAGCAAGGCCATGAAGTTCGTATTCTTGTAAGAAACTTAGAAGGTGCATCCACTTTAAAAGAACAGGGGGCAGAAGTAGTATTAGGAGATCTTTTAGATAATGAAAATCTAATTGAAGCCGTACGAGGTGTTGATGCTGTTGTACATATAGCAGCTCAATTTCGAGGTGGTATTAGTGAAGAAATGGCTAAAGCCATCAATATAGATGCAACTATTACACTCGCTAAAGCAGCATTAGATGCAGGTGTCACAAGATTTGTTTTTACAAGCACAGGCAATGTATATAACAATTCTCTAGTAAATAGACCATGTATGGAAGATGATGTTCTTACAGCAACGGCATTATATCCTAAAACAAAAATGGCTGCAGAAAAAGCTTTACTTGGATTATATCATGAACAAGGACTAGATATTCGTATTATGAGACTAGGATTTGTTTATGGCGATAATGACCCACACATTCAAGAAATTTTACCGTTTCTAAGTAACTGGAACCCTTCAAAAGCGATGTCAGTAGTGCATCACCAAGATGTCAGTCAAGCATTACTGCTCGCTGCTAGTACACCTGGTATTGGGGGGCGTATATATAATGTTGCTGATGATAATCCTATTACTGTAAGTGAATTTTATAAGCTACAAGGTGAATCAGAGCAGGTACCTCCAAATGGTGGGTGGCCAAGTTTTAACCAATGGGATATGATATTAGATACATCGCGTATTAAAAGTGAACTAAATTTCAATACTAAATATCCTTCTCTTTATATTGCTAGAGATATGGGAGCATTATAGTTGGATTTTGAAAAAGTGTGATGTTAAGCTATGCGAGCAATGATAAATTCAAATATTAGTTTCTTATATAAAAACATGGCAGATTATTTATGTTACAATTATAGATTGTAAATTTTTTATATACCCAAATTAAGAAAAAATAGTTATATCAAAGCCTTTAGTTCATGACTTTGTAGAAGTTATTGCTCTAGCAGAAGATTCGATATAACTATTTTTTTATACATAATTCTCTTACACTTATAGCTGTAAGTACAATTAATCCTCCTATAAAGGCATAAGTTCCGGGTATTTCACCAGTGAATAGAAATACCCAAAAAGGATTGAGTAGAGGTTCTATTTTGTATCTTATTTTATTTAAATTGCATCTTAAGCAAAATCTATGGTTTTAATTCATGTTTTCTAATAGAATGAAAATATAAAAAAAACGGAGGTATTGGTTATGAAAATAGTTGTTTTAAATGGGAGTCCGAAGTTTGAGAAAAGTGTTACAATGCAATCAATGAAGTATTTGGAACAAAATTATGAAAAACATGAATTTCAGTATATCCATATTGTTAAAGAAGTAAAAAGTTATGAAGAAGATACTGAAAAGTTAAAAGCTTTATGCACAAAGGTTCAGGAAGCAGATGCAGTTATATGGGCATTTCCACTATATCATGCTTTAGTGCATTCTAATTATAAGAGATTTATTGAACTGATATTTGAAAATAAATTAGAAAGCTATTTTAAAGACAAGTATACTGCTGCATTTTCTACATCTATTCATTATGCAGATATTCATGCACATAATTATATCAGGGCAATTTCTGAAGATTTAGGCATGAATTATGTGGAATATTTATCTCATGAGATGCAGGATTTAACTAAGGAAAGTAGAAGAAAAGAGCTTAAAGTGTTTTTTGAAAATTTGCTTGATTTTGTAAATGAAGGTTTAACAACTAGTAAATTGTATAATTCATTAAGTAAAAGTAACTTTGAATATAGTGCAGGAGTAACGGATAAAGTAATTGATACAAATAAAAGAATAATTATAATTACAGATGCAGCTAAAGAAGATAATAATCTTAATGAGATGATTGACAAGTATAAAAGCTTTGTAAAAGGTTCTGTAGAGATCCTTAATCTTAATGAGGTTGATATAAAAGGACCATGCCTTGGTTGCTGCAAATGCGCTGCTGAAAATAAATGTGTTTATGATGGTAAAGATGGTTATAGGGAGTTTTTAGACCATATCATTAATAATGCAGATGTAATCATTTTTGCAGGAAGTATAAAAGATAGATATTTATCTTCACGTTTTAAGCTTATTTATGATAGAAGTTTTCGCTATAACCATGTTCCTATATTCAGAGGTAAACACATAGGTTATATAATTTCAGGGAAACTAAGTGAAGAGCAAAATTTAAGACAGATATTAGAGTTTCATACACAGGGGGGCAATTTAATCGGATTTGTCACTGATGAAGCTGAAGATAACTCTCTTATAGATAATCAAATATATGCTTTTGCTAAAACGAGTATAAATTATGCTGAAAGAAACTATTTCAAGCCTGAAACCTTTTTAAATATAGCTGGAAGTAAACTATTTGCAGATGCAATAGAAGGAGGGCTAGGAGCTATTTTCTTAGAAGATTATAAATACTATAAGAAAAATAGGCTAATTAAAAAAGTTCCTTTAAAAGAAAAAGCTCAAGGGAAAGTTATGAGATATCTTATGAAAAGAAAAAAATTCAAGGAGCATGTACAGAAAAATATGGTTGATTTCATGATCACAGGTCATAAAAAGGCACTTGAGAAAGATAGAGGGAAAAATAATGGGTAGTAGTTCAAAAGCGTTTCTCAATGTAACATTAAGTTTTCTGCCACTAATGCTCTTTTGGAGTATTTCGAGTAATTTATGCCTTGTTTTGGGATTTGCTTCTATACTGATGCTTTTTATAAGAGATATAATTAATAAAAATATAGGAATCATGTCGATAGTATTAGTAGCTTATTTTACTATTTCTAATATATTATATTTCTATTTAGGAATTAATTCCATTATGGAATATAAATATTTAACTTCATATACAGTATTAGCTTTAACGGGTTTCATTTCTATTATGATGGGAAGACCTTATACAATGTATGATGCTAGAAGAGGATATGAAAAGGAATTTGGAAAATCTTCTTTATTTATAGAAGTTAATATAGTAATAACAAAAATATGGGCTGTAATTTATTTAATTAATGCTATTATAGAATTATCAGGGCATAATATTATGACTGTTATAATTATGAATGGGCTGGTGATTTTAGGAATTATGCTATCAATTATAATTCCAGGGGTATTGCCTGAAGTTTAAAGTAGGGGATGTGAAGGAAAATAACAAGTAAAAGATGCAATGAGAAGTTCTTATATGCAGCATAACTGCTATTTTTAAGGTGTATATTTTGTGTTAGACAAGGAGCTAAAGTTGCAGGCTATTAGTGAGATTTATAGGCGAATTATAGCACAAAATAGACTAGCATACTGATTTGTTATTTTTTTGAACATCCTCGAGAGGATAGAGTTTAAGTTTTTAATATATCCTTGTCAGAAAGGCATTGCTTAAAGTTTAAAGCAAAAGGGGAAATTACATGGAGTTAGATTTAATTTGCAGCGAAAATCTAAAAAGAATGCTGGAAGAAATCCTTACAAATCGCAAAATAAAGATTAATGAAAATGCTGATGTATGTTTAATCGAAAAAGGATTTGATTTAAAGAGCGGCAAAATAGGGGTATACTTTGATATAGAAACCATAAATATTTTGATTGGTTATTTAGATTCTATTTCAGGCAGCAAAGAAGAAGCTAAAAATATAATCACAGGAAGATGTGACGAGGATGAGCTTAAAGTATTAAATTATGACGAGATATATTATTTCGAAGCTATGGGAAATGAGGTTTTTTGCATGACCAAGGATAAAAAGTATAAAGTAAAAGAAAAGCTTTATGAACTTGAAGAAAGATTGGAATCAAAAGGTTTCATAAGAGTAAGCAAATGTTTTGTTGTAAATATAGTGAAAGTAGATAGAATAATTTCATGGTTTAACAGCAAGCTTATATTAAAGCTCATAGATATGGATGAAGAAGTATATGTCACAAGAAAATATCTAAATAACTTTAAGCAATATCTCGGATTGTGAGGTGCGTAAATCATGAAACAGAATTTAAAGGATTTTTTATTTAATCTTATTATATCCATGCTATGTGGTATAGTTGTTGGTATGACTCAGATGATTGTTAAAAATATAAATGTAGGAATTATAGAAGAATTAATTATGTTTTCTATTATTGGAGGAGTTATTGGTACTATTTCTAGATCTGTTTTTATTTATCTGGTTGGAATAAAACAAAAAAGTGCATTACTAGCTTTTGTTTGTGTATTTATAGTAATAGGGGGGATTTCCTGCTTACCATCTATTTACTACTATTTTGTATATAAAAAAATTGCTTCAATTATAGAGCTAATATCTATTTTAATAACTGCAGAGTTTTTGGGGATGAGTTTTTGCTATTATTCATATAAAAGAAATTTAGAATTTAATTCAAAACTTATGAGCAAAAAAAATCAGCTATTAAGAAAAAACTAAATATAAAATTGGGAGAGGTCGCAATATTCTGAGTGAAGTTGCGATCTCTCCAATTTTTTATTTGAAAAGTTGCATTTTATATGTAGATTTGACGTAGTAAATAAAAGACATGCTCTTTGGAAGTTGAATAATATGTGATGGCTACTACTCAATTGTAAAGTAAACTGATCATTGATCTCGCTTTAAAGGTTAACATAAAAGGCAAAGTATTATTTCTAAAGGTTTGAATTTTTTTCAAATGAGGATAATTTAAATTTAAATTTAAATTCCAAATAATAATTTAAAGATATGTTTATCGTTTTAAAGGAGATTTTTATTTATGAAAAAAATATTTACTTCAATTGTTATTGTAAATATTATTGGAATAATAATTGGATTTATGATAGCGCCTACGAAAACTATAATGGCAAATAGCTCAATAGAAAAAGATAGATTGGAAATGATAAAAGAAAAAGGAATAATAACTATTGCTGCACCATCAAAGGAAATTCCATTCTTTTGGATAAATACCGAAACAAATAAGATGAGTGGAATTGATGCGGATATCATAACTGAAATTACACGGCGGCTTGGAATTAATAAGGTTGAAATTAAGGAAGTAACATTTGCAGATTTGTTAGATAAATTTAATGCCGATGATAGCATAGATATAGCAGTTGGTGGAATATTTATAACTCCTGAAAGTGAAAAACTAGTAGAGTTTACTAAGCCATTGTATAAAGAATCAGAAACTGTTATTGTACCAAGATTTTCAAAAATTAATTTTATGAGTGATTTAAAAAATGCAGTAATTGGAGTAGAAAAAGGAACAATATTTGAAGATCTAGCGAAAAAGTGGAAGGAAAATAACTTGATAAAAGATGCATTAAGTTTGGATAGTACAACTGATTTATTTAATGCTATAAGTAGTGGGAAAATTGATGCGGGCTTAGCTGATTCTATTATTATAAACTACTATATAAAGGAAAAAGATCCTTTGCTAAGGCAGTTAAAAGGCTATATGCCTGAGTTACAAGGAGTAATGGGAATAGCAGTTAAAAAAGATGATGTTTTCTTATTAAACGCATTAAATAAAGCAATTAATGATATGAAAGCAGATGGTGCGTTATATTCTATTCTTGTAAAGAATGGATTAGATAAAAATAATATGATTAGTAACTAAGTACATAATTCTAAAATATTATTAAGAAGATATATTCTTAACAATATTTATTCTTCAGAATACTAGAATATATATTCTAATATTCTGAAGAATATGCTTGTATAATGCGGGTTTGAAGATTATTTGCTTGAGAAAGTCCTGGGTTTTTACATAATTTTAAGATGGAAAAACAGATCTTCAGATTAGGAAAGAAAAATCTTTGGGTGATAATAAAATTATGGCGTTTTTTTTATTGGCTAAAATGTAAATCATTAAGATCAAATTCTCATTACTTAGAACATGTAGATAGAAACTTAAAATATATTGATACTTAATTATTGATCATTTGAGTGTAGTTTGTTAACTTCATTTGTATATCTACTTAAATATAAAGTATTTTTGTATCGTAGCCAATAATTCGTAAAATACCCTATTGTAACTAAAACGCATAGAAGCATATCAAAACCAATGAGTAGTTGATAGCTCTTACTGATATCAAAGGAAACACCTCCGATTAAGCTACCAATGATCCCGCCTGCTTGATGGAATAGAAGGAGACTTCCAATGAACTTTCCTTTTTCTTTTGTATTCTCGTTAGCAATTAACATTCCTCCTGGTACAGCACCTAGGTAAGTAAATCCGAAGAAGACTGCAAACACAATTGGCGACCATGGCGAATGTACAAACAAAATTATAAACGCTAAGATGCGTATCCCGTACAACAACGACATCGCTGTAAATTTATTGATACGATCCAAAAGATATCCGAAAATAAAGGAACCGATTATTTCCATAATTCCTAAGGTACTCATGGATACGGCAATCAAAGCAGGTTTTACGCTAGACAATTGATAAATAGCCACTAAATTCATTTCTACAGTACCCATATTAAACCCACATGTAAATAATGCAAAACCAATAAATAGAAATAATAACATATGAGGACCTTTGAAAAGTATTTTCACTTTTGGTTGTTCGGATTCTTTTGCTTTCTTCTGTGGATTTTCAGGATTCCGAATAAGAAACTGAATAACTGGCAATGCAACAAAAAGGCTGAGCAGGCAAGAAATCAGAAATGCGTCCTTCCATGTTAACCAAGTGTTCGAGATAAAAATTGGAGTGCAAACGGCGAGACCAATAGATGATGAGCTTGCCAGAAGTGCAGTAGCTTTTGCTCGATGATGCTTAAACCAGTCAAATATTAGAATATATGTGGCAGAGGCTCCTATACCGTAAAAACCTGATATGACTCCATATCCGATAAAAAACAAAGTAGAATTATGCCCCACAAAAACGATACTTGTCCCTAAGATACTAAACATTGTACTTAGTAGCATTAATTTCTTAGGTCCATAGCGGTCCGCAATCCATCCTCCTATTGGGGTGCATAATGCTGCAATTAGTAGGTTGGTTGACCATGCCATAGAAATCAAACTTCTACTTATATTCAAATCTTGAGAAATTTGAACTTGATAAGTAGCCATAATGAAACGCAATAATGCGCCAATAAAGCCGATAATCCACAAAGCAGCCAAGCCGATCCAAGCATACTTACGTTCTTTAAACCATGTGTCGTTCATTTTCTTCACCTCATTTTAATATAATAAAAAGATACTGAACGATATCTTTTTTACTATGTTAACACAACCATTAAGAAAGTGCAAATTTATATTCGTATTTCTGGTGCTTGGAATATTTTTTATTATTTATAATTATATAATTGGCATTTTGGATTAAAAGATCAGGTTCATCAAAGAAATAAACCCCGGCTTGCAATAACTATTTAAATTTTTGGAGATATGCTATAATAATTAAAAAAATAACATGTGCAATGAGGATGAAATTACGAAGAATTACATTCCTTGGAGGATAGATACTATGACTAAAGGAGAAAATACACGCAAGTATATAATTAAGAAATCGGCTGAACTTTTTAACCAGCGAGGTTACGCAGGATCTTCGCTCTCTGATATTACTGAAGTAACTGGAATCAAGAGAGGGGGGATTTATCGTCACTTTGCATGTAAGGATGAGATTGCGCTTGAGGCATATGATTACGCAGTAGGAATTGTTAATGAAAAATTTACCGAAGCTGTGGATAATCAACAGTCAGCGATTGATAAAATTCTAGCTATATTTAGGGTATATGAACAAGTTACGGAACATCCCCCATTTATCGGAGGATGTCCTTTATTGAACACGGCTATTGAAAGTGATGATACTCATCCTGAGTTACGAAAAAAAGCCCAAAAAAGCCTTGAAAGGATGCTGCAATATATTAAGGAAATTCTTTATCAAGGTATACAGAACGGTGAGTTAAAGCCAAATCTTGACACCGACGCTCTTGCTACTTTCATTTTTTCCGCCTTAGAAGGTGGGATAATGCTAAGTAAACTTGAGGGGAATAATCGTCATATGCAATTTAATATTGAAAGTTTATCCAAGTATTTAGAACAATTTTCATTACAATCATCTTAGTTCTTTAATTCTAAATTGTAACGTTAGTGAATATGAATCAGAACCACCGGTTAAGCCGGTGGTTTTTTAGTTCTTGCTTAAGACATGTTATTTTTAACTACAGGTATTAGGGGATGATCAATTAAATTCTCAACATTTAGTCTAGAATGATTATATTTTTTAATAGTGGAATTTGTTCATTAGGTATTACAAGTGATTAATTGAATCTAGGAGTAAGTCTTTAAAGTGAAAATTGTTGACATGGAAGAAATAATATTATAATATAATATTACTTCCGAGGAAGAAATATTAAGGGGGAAATTAATATGGATATTGTTAATGAAATTATATTTTCACTAAAGGAAATACAAGAAAATAATGAAATAGATGTTCCTAATATAAAGAATAAACTTACTTTTTCACAAATTCATTGTATTGCAGCTATAGAATATATCGAAGATGCAAATATAACTAAGCTATCACAAGAATTAGGAATGACAACAGGTGCTATAACTAAAATGTGTAAAAAGTTATTAAACGAAGGCTATGTATTGAAGTATCAAAAGGAAGGGAATAATAAAGAAGTATATTATGATTTAACGGAATTAGGATTAAATGTGTCTGAAATTCATAAAAAAATTCATGAGAAATCATATAATAAGAAAAAAGATATTATAGCTCAATATAATGATGAGGAGAAAGCTACCATATTAAAATTTTTACATGACATGAATTCAGTGACAAAGGATACGTTTATAGAAATTGCAGAAAAATATATTAAAAGTGATGATTAAATCTAATAAAATGTGAGGAGGGCTTTATGAATAATATTACTGTAGTTAGTTATATTTGGGGTATATTTTGGATTTACTGGATATTAGCAGCGATAAAAACTAGGTCAAATGTAAAAAAAGAATCAAGTGGTCAAAGGAACATACCAAGAATAGTACATTTAATATTAGTAATAGTCTCTTATGCCATTACCTTTTTTCAGTTTAAAAATATATTCTTATGGAATAGGATATTGCCTAGTTATGAATATGTTGAATATATAGGTATCGCAATCTTAGTAATCTCTCTTTTATTTGCAATATGGGCTAGAATAGTATTAGGTAGAAATTGGAGTGGAGCTATCCAAAAAGTAGAGGAGCAAAGATTAGTTCGTAGTGGCCCATATAAATATATAAGAAATCCTATTTATACAGGAATAGTATGTGGCTTTTTTGGAATTTTTCTTACATTTGGAAGTTTAGCTTCTATCATAGGATTTTGTATTATTTTAACTACTTATATTATAAAAATAAATAGGGAACAAAGATTTTTAGTATTAGAATTTGGTAAAGAATATGAGAAATATATAAAAGAATCATGGGCGTTAATTCCATATGTATTCTAAATTTATAATATTTATTACAGCGAGCTTAACTAAGTGAAATTCTTATGGTTAGTAAAGGTGTCATTATTAGAGATAGCTGTATCCAAGGTAGGTATAAAAATTAGGTTTACAATTACTGTTAATAATTAGACTTTAAAAGATAAGATATTGAGAGATTGTTATTATCTATAGTTCCAAAGTGTTTGTATTATTATATTAGAAAATTTTGAGGAATAGAAAATAAAGTTTAGAGGTGGAATTAGTGTCAATGGTTTATATTTTATTGATTTTTATAGTATTAAAGTTTTTAAGGATACTTAATGGAAAGAATAAAAGAATTAAGTTCCCTAATTTATGGGTGTTACCTATACTACTTATTCTAATGATTGTTGAAGATTATGCAAAAACATTAAGTTTTTCATTGAAAGAGATTATGATAATAATTATTTGTTCAATTATTGGTATAGGAGTGGGAATAATTCGTGGAAGAACATTAAAATATAGTAAGGATGAAGCTAAAGGTGAGGTTTATTATAATGAATCGTACTTAAGCCTTGGAGTCTATGTTTTCCTTATCGTTGTAAAATCGGCTTTTAGATATATTGGCGGAAATATAACTAGCTTTATAGGTATAGGAATTCTCGCATTTGGGTGTGCTTCAATGGTAGGAAGAAGTTTATGGCTATCATATAAGTACTTTAAAATATTAGGGGATGTTCAATAGTTATTTTATGAAATTAGGAGTATCCAGTTCTTGAAATAAACAAATGAGAAATTATGTTTAAGGAAATGTATCAACTAAAGTCAGCTCAGACTAGAAAGTGGGGAACTTTTTATGTAAATGCATTTCTATGATAATATTTTAGACATTGTATGGGAGGATGACTCCAATAATGCATTATTAATATATTCTTAAATTAGAGTTAAGTCAGTAGCGAATCTTTTTTATCCATTTCCCATACTTCGTATATATCTTGGATTTAATCAGAAATCTGTTAAGGTGATTCCAGCAATATGATTTGAAAGCCTATCATGAACAATTTCTGCCATCTTCTCGTCACTCTCTGTCATACCACTTTTGCACCAAATCATCAATACATTAAAAAATCCGCCTGCAATGAATCCAATATTATATTTTTCAAATTCAGGAGAGCAATCCATGGTGCATGTTATAGTTTTTGAGTATATATCAAGAAATTCAATAGATCGTTCAAGTATTAAGTGGGTTAATTTAGACCTTAGTAGGTTTTCAATAAATTTTTGATGTTGTCTAAAATAGTAAAAAAATAAACGTGTCATTTCATAATTACTTATTTCTTTATGATTTAAAAGGGTTGAATACTCTCTAAACATATCGTCTAGATGATCAATAAGGATATCTTCCATTATGCTGTAATTACGATAAAAAGCCATCCGTGATACACCAGCTTTTTGTGATACTTCTGTAATAGATATATTCTTGAAGTCCTTTTTCTCCATTAAAGACATAAGAGCACCTAAAATACTCTCTTTTGTAATCTTATTCTGTTCAGCATTGTATTTATTAGTCATAAACAATATTCCTCCTTTTGTAACAGCTAGCCTATATTCACTTGAATTATTTATGTTATCAAATTATACTATAGTCCATAAGGAGTTACAAGTGAAACATCTGAAAGGAGCGCATTATGAAAATATTTTATTTTACAGGAACTGGCAACAATTTATATGTGGCAAAGAGAATTGGAGGAGAAAGTTATTCTATTCCTAAGTTAATGAAACTAGGACAGTTTGAGTTTGAAGATGAAAAGATTGGTATTGTATTTCCGAGTTATTATGGAGGAGTTCCTAAAATTGTTGAGGAGTTTCTAAATAAAGTTGAACTAAAAAGTAAATATATTTTTGCCGTAGTGTCTTTTGGATCTTTTTCAGGAGCAGTCATACCTGAGCTTTTAGAAATTGGAAAAAGAAATCAAATCCAGTTTTCATACATTAATGAAATACTTATGGTTGACAATTACCTTCCAGTGTTTGATATGGCTAAAGAGATAAAAAAAGAGCCGAAGAAGAATATAGAAGAAAGTCTTGCACAAATAATTAATGATATCCAAGTTAAAAAAGTATATATCAAGAGACACACTGCAGTTATAAGATGTATTGAAGCAATATTAAAAAAGTTTCATTCTAAGACTAAGGCTAACGCTCAATATGATAAGAATTTCTATGTAGAAGATACCTGTAATAGCTGTAAAGTTTGCGAGAAAGTTTGCCCAGTAAATAATATTAATGCAGATACTAAACCTGTTTATAAAGGAAATTGTGAGCAGTGTTTAGCCTGTATTAATCATTGTCCACAGAATGCTATACGACTTAAGCAGGAAAAAAGTAAAGCTAGATTTATTAATCAAAATGTTAAATTGAAGGAAATAATAGAGGCAAATAATTGATCTGTTTTAAGATGTTAAGAAAATGTTTAATTAAAAGGGAAAAGTTATCTTGGTTACAGAAGCGTTATCTGGTATTGGAAAAGCATATGCAGAAGAATTGGCTTCAAAGGGATGGCGTTATATTAAGATCAAGATAAAAAGAGAAATTAGATATAAACTCATTTAGTGAAGTGTCTTAGGCAGAAAATTGTAGGCTAGGGTAGGGGCTCTTGTGTTGTGCCAGGTAACTTTTCTTTCCAGCATGTAATGTGCGAAAATATAGATATGATTAAGTATGTAAATAATTCTTGACCGATCGTTCTCAAAATGCTAATATTAATTCTATAAAGGAGGGAACTTGATGGGACGAAGCAGAGAATTTGATGAAAATGTAGTTCTTCAGAAAGCAATGGAACTATTTTGGAAGCAAGGTTACGAAAAGACATCTTTAAATGATTTAGTTGAGCACATGGGAATCCATCGCAGAAGTTTATATGATACCTTCGGTGATAAGCACACATTATTTTTAAAAACCGTAGATTTTTATGCAGAATTAATAAAAAATAAAATGCAGGCAGGAATTTCAAATGCAGAAACAGCAAAACAAGCTATAAGATTTATCTTTGATTTTACTATAGAAGGATATGAAGATAAACAATGGGGCTGCTTAATTGTAAATTCAGCAACGGAGATGGCTCTTAGGGATAAAGAGATAGAAGAAAAAATAGAAAAGATATTCATGCAAACAGAACAACTACTTGCTGATCTTGTTCGAAAAGGCATGGAAACAGGTGAATTTTCTTGCAAGTATGATCCAGAAGTTTTATCAGAAATACTTCAAAATACATTGCTTGGAATTCGTGTGCAGTTAAGAATGTCAGCGAGCAAAGAAAAATTACATCGTGTGGCAGATTTTTTTATGGATTTATTAAATAACTAATTTTTTTATACTAATTAGAATGAGCGTTCTCAAAAAATATGTTCTGCTGAGCCATTTTACATAGTAGAAAAGTATAACCACTACTCAAATCAATAATATAAGAAATTTAGAGAATAAAGAAGAGTGCATGATATAGTGGATTTTTCTGATTTATTGAATATATAATTTTTTTATATCAATTAGAATGATTGTTCTCAAAAGGGTACTAAGCATAGCTAAGGGAGGTGATAATAAGATGTGATGCGTTCATAGGAAAGTATTGGAGATGATTTAAAATGAAAAATTAATGAGAAAAAGCAAGTTCTGGGAAAATTTTTTAACATGTATTATAAATCAAATAAAAATTAAGTGTATTCGTATTATTATGCGAGTGCAAAAATTAATAAGGAGTGAATAAAAATGAGTTTAATAACTGTAAGTAAAGAAAAATGTATAAAATGTGGAATGTGTGTGGTGGAATGTCCAACAGGAGTATTAAAACTAGAAGCGGACGGCCCAAAAGAAGTCAATCCTAATGCATGCATAGAATGTGGTCATTGTGTGGCTGTATGTCCAAAAGAGGCTATAGATAATAAGAAATCTCCATTAGCTATGCAAAGTGAGATAGGAGAAATCAAAAAGCTAAATTCAGAAGAAGCAAAGAATTTTATTAGATCACGAAGATCTATTCGTTCATATAAGAATATACCAGTTGAAAGAGAAAAGTTATTGGAACTTGTTGAGGTTGCACATTTGGCACCAACTGCAAGTAATTCACAAGGTATATCATATCTAATAGTAGACGATAAAAAAACAATTCAATTAGCAGTTGAGGAATGCATTAACTGGTTTGAAAATAATGAAACTTTGAGTAAGGTATTAGCAGGAATGATTAGTGGCTACAAGAATACTAAAGTTGACACTATCTTAAGAGATGCACCTAGTATAATTATAACTTTGGCTGATGAAGATTTTCGTAATGGTAGAGAAAATTCAATTCTTTCATTATCGTATCTTGAATTATATGCGCCATCTCTTGGGCTTGGATCATGTTGGGCAGGAGTATTTGAAATTTGTGCTCGTAGTGATAATTCACCAATGCACAAGATCTTTAACATTCCAGAGAAAAAGAAAATAACAGGAGTTGTAATGGTAGGATATCCTAAACATAGCTTTAAAAGATTTACAGAAAGACAACCGCTATCAGCTTCCTTTTTTGAAAACTAAATTATTAAATAGACCAAATAAGTGAAATTAGTTTTATTTCCTTTGGTTATATTTGTAATTATTCAAAAAGGATAAAAGAGCAATAACAAATTTATTATTGCTCTTTTATATCAAGTTTGTTTGTTGAAATAATCTTTAATGCTCATAACTATAAATTAAATTATACAAGCTGAGAAATAAGTTCTTCTATAATAGAAGGATTGAAAGGTCTGTCAATAAGAGCTGTATCTTTATTTAAAACAACATTTCTTTCACTAAAGCTTTCCTTATCTTCTCTATATAGAATTCCAGTTGGAATCTTATCTCCAAACTCCATAGCTTTTTCTAGTGCAGCAAGTTTATTGCTAGGGTCGTAGTTTTCATCTAAAGAATAAACTCTATTTTTATAGAAGGAGAAAGTGTTAATATGATTAAAAGTTACGCAAGGTTGAAAAATATCCACCATAGCATATCCTTTATAAGAAATTGCTTCCTTCATAATTGAAACAAGCTGATCCATATCTCCACTAAAGGCTCTGGCAACAAAGCCTGCTCCAAGTGTTATAGCTAAAGCTACAGGATTTAATGGGGCATTGATATTTCCAGTAGTTTGAGCCCCAGTTACTAAACCTATTCCAGAAGTAGGAGAGGCTTGACCTTTTGTAAGACCATATATTTGGTTATCATGAACAAAATGAGTTATATTAGTGTTCCTTCTTATATTATGGATAAAATGATTTCCGCCTTCTCCATAGGTATCACCATCACCAGAATCTACTATAACTGTTAGCTTATCATTTGCCATTTTAGCAGCAACTGCAACAGGTATTGCTCTACCGTGTAAACCACAGAAACTATTAGCACTTATATATTGAGGCAACTTAGCGGCTTGCCCAATTCCTGCAACCATTAAAACCTCATAAGGGTCCTTTCCTAATTCAGTTAACGCTCTTTTTAAACTTTCTAATATATTAAAATTACCACAGCCTGGACACCAAGCTGTTTCGTAAGTACGAAATTGTTCACTCATATCTTAAACCTCCTTGTATAATCTAGTTGTAACATTTGATAGAAAACTATTTATCTTTCTAACGAACATTACACCTCTTATTATTTTTAATATTCTAATTTATTACTTTGCCTACGCCCCGATAGGGAATATGCATTTCATATCTTAAATAGTTTTTTATTTAAATTCCTTAAAGGAATCTAACCAAGTTTTATATAGTCTAGTATAATACTCCTGAATAGAAGATAGATGTAAACCTCCTGGGAGGTCTTTTAGAACCTATCCCCGTAAAAAAGCGTATCATTTCATCAGGTAGAATTCTATGTTTAGCTGGTTGGGTTTCCCTTCGGGAATTACCCGTGTCACAAACAAGGTTATAAGCTATCTGACAGAGTGGAAGTTCTATTCTATATCTAAAATTTAATTTAAGGAGATATATACAATGTCTAATTTTTTTTATAGTCCTGTAATAGGAATTGATGTTTCAGCTGATTTTTCATATACTGCAATACTCGCACCGAATGGTGATATTTATAAGAAGTCATTTAAAATAAAGCATGATCTCAATGGCTTCAACCACTTAGTTAATGAAATAAAAAAAGTGGAAGAAGAGTTTAACATGAAAACTGCAATTTTCATGGAGTCCACTGGCGTGTACCATTTATCTCTTTTCCACTATCTTAATAAATATTTCGATAACACATTTGTTATCAATCCACTCGTTACTAAGTCTAACAAAAATGGTGACATAAGAAAAGTGAAAAATGATAAAAAAGACGCTTTATCTATTGCAACAATAGGAAAATTTCAAAACATTAAGTTATCACAACAACTTAGCCTTGATATTTTTCTTCTGAAAAATCTTGTAAGAGAGTATTACAAACTTACAGATACTAGCTCTACTTTTAAGAAAAAATTATCCGCTGATTTAAGAGTTATTTTTCCTGGCTATAATACTATATTTTCAGATTCAACATCTAAAAGTTCAATTGAGCTTTTAAGTCAATATCCAACGCCACAATCAATTTTAGAGGCACCTAAGGAAAATATAATTAAGATTTTCCTTAATAGCTCTAAAAAGGGCATTATCTGGTCGGAAAATACATATTCCAAATTATTTAAGGTTGCTAATGAAGCTAAAATAATTGGCTTACCGTTAGACGGTTTAACCGTCAAAATAGCCAGCTCTATAACATTAATAAAAACTATTCAATCAGAGATTGATACATTGCTACAGAAAATTAACAATTTTATACAGTCTGAAACTTTTCCTGAATCTATTAGAGCTAATATTGAACTAATTGATTCAATTCCTGGCATAGGGCAATTAACTGCTATTACTATAATAGCTGAAATAGGTGATATTGATGGTTTTCTTAAGCCCAAACATCTTGTAGCTTTCTTTGGTATTGATAGCTCAGTTAATCAATCAGGTAATTTTAAAGGCGATGATAATAAAATTTCAAAAAGAGGAACTCGAATCGGTCGAAGAGCATTATATTCTGTTGCACTAGCTTCAATCCGTAACAATCGTAATGGAGTTCCTATAAATAAAGTCCTATTAGATTATTATCAAATAAACCTTAAAGGCAAAAAGCCTAAAATCGCCTTAGTCGCTATAATGCATAAAATTATAAACTACATTTTTGCTGTTCTCCGAAATCAAACTCCGTTTGAGCAAAGAGATCCCAAAATACATAAGCAAATGTTCCTGGAAAATAACTCTTTAAACAAAGTCGCTTAATTTTATTCCAATTTCTGTAACCGTTCGTGTTTTGAAACGGTTTGTTTGCCATACTCTTTTTCCAAAAACTATTTTTTTGAAAATTAACTTGACTATTATTAGCTGGTCTTATTTATTAATTTATCTAAAATAATGTTATTATTTATATTCTTGAATTTATAATTATTATTAATTGATAATTATTATCGTTATATTAATATTAGCACTTATTTCTATTGTTGTAAAGAAAGTATTTTGTTAGTTAATGGATAAATATGTGGTATATTACCAGTGTAATATATTTGAGAATTTACTGAAAATGAGCAACTTTCATGAAATTAATAATGATTAATGGAAACAGGTTATTTGCTTTGAACTGGACTAATTTATGTTGAAGAAGAGTATGAGAAATTTGAAATAGCACATAATCTGGGTAAAAAAGCGTGGGCTTTGGCTACACAACAGAAGCAATGCAGGAATGGTGTCAAGTGCAATAGTTATGCATTTTATGTCAAATAGACTTGATGATGATAAGAATAATAATGGAAAGCTTTTGGTAGGTATAAATATATTTTATATATTATTTATGTTTATATTTGCTATTACAAAAAACTTTAGATTAATGTTAATGGCGTATTTAGCGACAAATACCTTTAGAACTATAAATGAACCTATATTTAGTGTATGGCTTAATGGACATATAGACGATAAGGCTAGAGCCACTGTACTTTCTATAAATGGACAAATAAATGCCTTGGGTCAAATTTTAGGCGGTCCAATTATAGGAATTGTTGCACACGTGGATGCTGGAAAAACAACTTATGATCCATTGAACAAAAAAGAGTATCTCCTTCATAAATTAAACACAATTAGATTAAATTCTTATATAAGATTTAAATATAAGAGTATAGAAGTCTTAAATGATTATTACAAATAAATGAAATTATTTATTAAGTAAATTGGATTATGTTAAAATATAACGAACTAAATTAGAATAAAAAATATATGTTGCAAAAATAATTCTTCATAATAATTATTAAAGAATTGTAAGGATTTTAGACGCAATTGTGTATTGTGAATTGCAATATATATATTAATAATCTTGTGAAAAATGAATACTTAGAGAGATAAAAGCTTTGAGTATTCATTTTCTACTTTAAGGGGGTAATTATGATTAAACGAGAACGGATCAAAACATTCTTTTTATATGGTGTTTTCATTTGCTACATACTTTTATTAATTAAAATATTGTTTTTATCAAGAATCTCTAATTTGGATCATAGGTCAATCAATCTCATTCCTTTTTATAGTATAAAGGAATATCTATTTAGTAGCTCTGCCTCTATAAAAAAATTCGCTTTTGGTAATGTGGGTGGAAATATAGCTATATTTATTCCTCTTGGTGCATATTTGCTATTATTCAAAAATAATAAAAGAGTAATAACCAATTTATTATTTGTATTTATAGTAAGTTTGTTTGTTGAAATCATTCAGGGGATCTTTGGAATTGGAGCATCAGACATTGATGACATAATTCTAAATTGTTTGGGTGGATTAATTGGCATTTTAGGATATAAGTTTTTCTTGTTTATATTACCAGATGAGAAAAAAGTACATACTGCGATTGCAATACTATCTGCTATTGCATTGCCACGTATATTATTTTATTTATTCATAATGAAAATGAGATTCTAGATATCGTTATTAGATATTCAATAATATGCTCTATAAAAAAGAAACCCAGGAATTAACACAATCTGTAACATATATATGTTGCAAAAATAATTATTCATCATAATTCTGAAAATATTGCAAGAATTTTAGTCGTAATTGTAAATTGTGAAATGTGCATTGTGAATTGCAACATACATGACATTCTTATATTGTTAAGAAGATATATTCTTAACAATATTTATTCTTCAGAATACTAGAATATATATTCTAATATTCTGAAGAATATGCTTGTATAATACGGGTTTGAAGGCATGGAATTAAAAAAGTTATTAAGATATGATTAATATGGCAAAAAAGGTTATAGGCTAAAAAATAGGACTGTTCTCAAAAAATAATGAGAACAGTCCTATCATATTTATCAATTCAAATAACTATATCAATTTCACACTAAGTCCAAGAAACTCCCAATTAAAAAAGTCAATTATATATTGGAATCTAATAAACTTGTCCACTTATTTTGTTTGTTATTTCTTTCCACCATAGTTTTTATATGTTTTATATACTGCGTTTGCATATTGATCAGCTAGGATTGGTCGACCATATGAGTCTGTGCAACCTGGATACCAGTTTGGACCTCCATTATAATGCAATAAACCATTATATACACCACCAAATTGATCAACCATCTCCTTTATAATCAATCCACCTAATGCTACCTGATCTTGAAGATTTCCATGATCATAAGTTCGTCCATATGTTGATTTAAACTTTGCTGCATATGCATTTCTTGTACTTGGTTCCACTTGCATTAATCCATCACCAGATGAGGGACTGCCAGATAAGCCTGCACCAAAATTACTCTCTTTTTTTATAACTGCACATAATAATAATGCAAAATCTCCATTCTTACTAAATTTCTTATCTACATTATATGCATATTTCCATATGTTACTTGGAACTTCACTAGGCTTTGATACTGATGTCTCCGTTAGATTCGCAAGTTTTGCTGGATTTGTAGTTATTGTTGAATTTGTTGTTGCTGCCTTAGCAAGCATCGGCATTTCAGTTAATGTAAGTCCAATTACTAAAGTGAGAGCAACTAGTTTTTTTAATTTCTCGTGTTTCATAATACATCACTCCTTTAAATTTTAATGAAAATCCATAAGACACATTCACCCCATAGGGGAGAGTGCAACTCACAGGTATTTATTTCATGACTCTTTAGAGCCAAAAAATCATGTTAATACACTTACTTGGAATATAAAGATTTAATTTTGAAATTATTTTGATTAATAACCTCAAATTAAAACCTATATTATATAAATTCGAAAAGAGTAATTTTTTTCAGTGGGATAAATTTAGTTATTTTGCAATAAAATGTTTTTAGAGTCTAGATTAGTTTCGCATAATGTCTAGAATGGGTAGTTGATGTAATAGGATAAAAAGAATTAATATTAGAAGATGATTTAGGATAATGAATGGTGAACCTCATCATAAGTAAAAGATAGCATGTAAAAAAAGAAATATTATAAATATAAAAATAATTATAAGAAATAAATATTGACACTTGAAGGTCTAATTGTTAAACTATAAATAGTTAGAATTCTAAGTAAAGTTTAGGAGGAATTTGAATGACTAATTCTGGATACTCTGTAGAAACACCATATTCACAATTAATTAGAAGTATTGCGATAAAAATGAAACTCAGTTCTGATGAAAAAGTCAAAAAGTTAGGATTGAATTCTCAACAAGGACGTATGATAGGTTATATTTATGAACATCAAGACAGTGGTATTATTCAAAAAGATTTGGCAAAAGTCTTTCAACGTACAGAAGCAAGTATTACAAGTATGCTGCAAGGATTAGAGAAAAAAGGATATATTGAAAGAAGAATTCCTAAAGAAAATGAGAGACAAAAATATATATATGTACTGCCTAAAGGTGCTGAACTCATAGAAGATTTTAATAAATTGGTAGCTGAGGCAGAGGAAAATATTATTGCAAACTTGACGGAACAAGAGAAGGAAACTTTGTTAGCTTTGTTATTGAAAGTAGATAGAAATCTATAAGTTATTAATATAATAACTTATAACTAAAAACTTAGAATTCTAAGAATACGAATTCTAATAATACTTATTATGGAGGCTGAAATTATGAAACAAAAATTTTCAAACGAATATTATTTAGAAAGTGCACCGATTACTAAGGCAATTGCACATTTATCTATTCCCATGATGATCGGTATGTCAGTAGGTACAATATATAACGTTATTAATGCTTTTTTTATTGGACTATTAAACAATACAGATATGTTAACTGCTATCACTTTAGGACTACCAATCTTCACTATACTAATGGCTTTTGGAAATATGTTAGGGGCTGGAGGCGGAACATTTATAACTCGTCTTATTGCTAAACAAGATAAAGAGAAAGCTAAGAAGATAGCTGGATATTCTTTTTATAGCAGTATTATCATAGGAATTTTGCTTGGAATAATTGCTATAATAGCACTTAATCCTATTGTTAAGATTTTGGGGGCAGATACTTCTGCTATTATTAATTATACAAAAAGTTATTCTTTAACTATGTTTATTGGTGGTTTTGCAATTATAATGAACTTCGCATTGGAGCAAGTTGTGAGAGCAGAAGGAGCATCAAAAGAATCAATGTTCGGAATGGTTGTAAGTACAATTTTTGGTCTTATATTTGACCCATTATTTATACTAGTATTTAAATTTAATGTTATTGGAGTAGCAGTATCAATGATTTTGGCTAATATAGCTTCATCAATTTATTATATTTACTACTTGGAAACAAAAAGCGAGAATTTAAAAGGATTTATTAAGAATTTTAATATTTCCCTTAAAGATAAAATAGAGATATATAAAGTTGGGGTTTCTGAATTGTTCCTAGCTGGTTTTCTAATTATTACAACACTTCTTTTGAATAATTATTCAATTAGATATGGAGAAAGTGTAGTAGCTAGTTTTGGTATTGCCTTGAGACTTGTACAAGTACCAGAATTCCTTGCAATGGGACTCGCATTAGGAATTATCCCTTTAATTGCATATAATTTTTCTAATGAAAACTTTAAGAGATTAAAAGACAGTATAAAACAATCAGCTTTATGGATTTTAGGATTATCAGGTGGATTTGTTACTTTAGTTTTTATTTTTAGAAATGTAATTATTCGTCTGTTTTCTAATGATTCAGCAGTATTAAGTGTCGGAGTTTATATCATGGCAGCCATGCTTATTTCCGCACTTTTCAATGGATTTACTACATTATTTACAGGAATCTTTCAAGCATCAGGTCAAGGAATACCATCAACAATTATGGGAATTACACAAGGAATTCTTTTTATTCCTGTCATAATAGTATTGAATAATTTCTATGGATTGCATGGTGTTATATGGTCTATGACCATTACAGAAATAATTACCTTTTTAACTGGAGCAATACTATATATTATTTTTAATAATAAAATAAAAAATAATCAAGTAGTAGCAAACTAGGATTAATAAATATTGTGCCTAAATATAATAAGAGAGTAAGGAAAATGGAGTATCGCTTATTGCTGATACGGTGAACCATATCAGTAATAAGTGAGGTTTTTCCCGATCATTTGCTTTAAATATATAATAAGATGGGGCTGTTGCAAAACTAACATAGTTAGTTTTGTAGCGGCTCATTTTTTTAGATATAAAAAATGTGAATTCCGAAGAACTCACATTCATTGTATAATTTACTTATGCTAAAAACCAAATTACACAATAAAGATTATACTGAGATTAATGATAATTTTCAACTTATATTACCATTAAATCTAGAAAATTTAATACCATCAGATGATTCAGTCCGCTTGCTAAGCCATGTATTGGAGGGATTAGATTACACGAAGTTGTATAAGGCGTACTCTTCCGTTGGAAGAAAACCGGCAGTGGAACCTAAAATTATGTTCAAAATAATATCATATGCTTATTCTCAAAATATTTATTCAAGCAGGAAAATCGAAAAAGCATGCAAAAGAGATATAAATTTTAAGTGGTTACTTCAATGTTATAAGGCACCGGATCATGCTACAATCAGTAGATTTCGTAAAGACTATATTTCAAATGAGGTAATTGAAGATTTATTTTATCAACAAGTTAATTATTTAGCAAATCAAAATGAAATACTATTTGAAAATGCATTTATTGATGGTACTAAAATCGAAGCGAATGCTAATCGTTATACATTTGTTTGGAAAAAAACTATTTTAAAAAATGAAGAAAAAATGTTTGATAAAATTCTTGTTCTTTTAGAAAATATTAACCTTGGAGAATTAAAAAAATTTACTGTTCAGAAAGAAACATTAATAGATGATATTGATAAAATTCTTCAATGGCTTGAATATGAAAAAAAGAAAAGAAACATAGAGTTTGTTCATGGAATTGGTAAAAGAAAAACCAAAATTCAAAAGTGGACAGAGCAACTATCTGAATATAAAGAGAGAGAAGAAAAATATAATTTGAGTAAAAAAATATTTTCAAAAAGAAATAGTTATTCTAAAACTGATCCAGACGCAACTTTCATGCATATGAAAGATGATCATATGAGAAATAGTCAATTAAAACCTGCATATAATGTGCAAATCGCAGTTGAAAGTGAATACGTAACCGGCGTCGGAATATTTGATGATAGAAATGATATAGCAACATTAATACCTATGCTTAATAATATGAAAGAAAAAAATTGGTCGTAAATATCTTAATATAATTGCAGACTCAGGTTATGAAAGCGAAGAAAACTATTTATTCTTAGAATCAAATAAGCAAACTCCTTATATAAAACCACAAACTTATGAGAAGTGGAAAAAAAGAAGTTTTAAAAATGATATAAGTAAGCGCGAAAATATGAAATATGATGCTGAATCGGATTTTTATATTTGTCATAACAATAGAAAATTAATACCTACCTCTATTATTTATAGAAAATCCGCAAGTGGATACAAATCAGAAGTAACTGTGTATGAATGCGAAAACTGTGATAATTGCGATTACAAAGTAAAATGCACAAAAGCAAAAGGAAATAGAAAAATGCAGGTTTCAAAAACTTTTGTGGAAAAGCGTGAAATATCCTATAAAAATATTACAACTGAATTTGGAACTAAATTAAGAATGAATAGATCTATTCAGGTCGAAGGAGCATTTGGAGTTCTAAAAAGTGATTATGAATTCAATAGATTTTTAACACGTGGAAAAAATAGCGTTCAAACTGAATTTATTTTGCTTTGTTTTGGTTATAATATTAACAAATTACATTCAAAAATACAAAATGAAAAAACTCAGAATCATCTTCATGAATTGAAACCTACTGCCTAATTATGGAATAAATTAACTAGGCTTATTTTAGTGTGCTTAAAAATCAGAATTCTTTAAATAATTAATATTGTATTTCAAATATTTGGAGATTTGCTGGCTTAAACCGAAAAGGAGCATCGCTCCTGATTAAAATTTAATCATTTTGCGACACTCCCATTATGCTGTATAAGGAATTTTATGGTATAATACTTAATAATACGCTGAATTATTGAGTTAGTTTATGGTGTTAATTTATTGATTAAACGCGTATATAAACATACGTGGAATAAATAAGATAAAACGGTGGAAGGCGAAATATATGAAGTCTATTTTTGATTTTTTAATAAGAAAATTTGTTAAAGACCACAAAAATGTAAGTTCCCAATCAGTAAGGCAATCCTACGGGACTCTTGGAGGAAATGTTGGGATAATAATAAATTCTTCTATTCTTATTCTAGAAATTGTTATTGGTTTATTTCTAAACAGTATAGCCATTACGGCAGATGCTTTTCATAATCTAACAGATGCATTATCTTCGTTAGTTACAATATTTAGTTTTAAACTTGCAAATCGTCCGGCAGATGATAAACATCCTTTTGGCTATGGAAGAATAGAGTATATAACTGCACTTTTATTTTCTGGTGCCATACTTGTAGTAGGATTTGAATTTCTAAGAAGCTCGTTTTTACGTGTTTTACATCCTGTAACTATACCTTTTGATAAAGTAAGTTTTATTTGCATGCTGTGTGCAATACCATTGCAAATTTTTCTTAATAGATTTACAAATTATATAGGTAATGTTATTGATTCCTCTGCACTCAAAGCATCAGCATTAGAATCATTTACTGATATCTTAGTTCTATCTATGGTTACATTTTCTTTACTTATTACAAAGTTTACAACTTTTCCTATTGATGGATATATAGGATTAATTGTATCTCTCTTTATTCTCCATTCAGGTATAGAACTTGGAAGAGAAATGCTTGGTACTATAATTGGAAAAGCACCAGAAAAGGAATTTGTAGAAGAGCTAAAAAGCAGCGTAATAAGTTATAAATATATATGCGGAGTACATGATCTTGTAATTCATAATTATGGACCAGGTAGATATATGGCTTCTTTGCATGCTGAGGTTCCAAGTAATATATCGATTATGGAACTGCATGATATTATAGATAAGGCCGAGAAGGAAATTGGTAAACGAATGAATGTATATCTTTCAATTCATATGGATCCAATTAATACAGACAGCCCTGAGATTACAGCCTTAAAAGAAGTAGTTTATGAAAAGATTAAAGTAATAAAAGGTATATTATCTATGCATGATTTTAGAGTTGTTGGAAAAAGTGAAGAAAAAACTATATTATTTGATGTGGTATTGGACAAGACTAGTTTTAAAGATAGTGAAAAAAAGGAGCTACAAGCTCAAATACAAGATATCATATATAGTATTAATCCTTCTTATAGGAGTATCATTACTTTCGATAGAGAGTTTTACTAAATGATATATAAAATAAATGCTATAGATAGCCTTAAACATTGATATAAAATGTTTAAGGCTATTTATAATTCTTTGGAGACGATGCTTCTACTCCTCAATGGAGATTATATCGACATACTCTTTATAAAAAACTACCTACTCCATTAAAAAGAGCACATAAATGAGTATTGCTTGAAATATGACTTCTGATGCTGACGTTAAGTGTATCAATTTATTGTTATACATATTAAAAGTATTTTGGCAAATAATAATTTTATTATAATTTAGTTAAAACTTAAGGGAGTAGATAGTTATTATGAATATACAGTATGTGCAGGGAGATTGTTTCTTTAGAAGAATTAATAAACTTAACATTGAATATTTCATCTATTATAATTTTTATGAAGAATTATAATAGATTTACATATGAATCATTTTATAACTTATTATATGTTTATAGGAGAATAGTTTCAAATATAAATATGTACTATTAAAACTGTTTTATAGTACATATGTAAATATTTAGAGGAAGCAAGAGGTTTAAGTGGAACAAGTTTGATTACTATAACAAGTTATTTTTACGTTTTTCATCATAAAATTTTTTCCTTTCTTCGTTAATAATTTGGACTGAGTCAGGAGATGAATACCTTTCTATTTTAAAATGAATAAGGTCTAAATTTTCATTGAGTTCATTTATTTGATTTAAAATTACTTCTTGATGTTCTAAAAGTAATTCTTTTCGTGAATCTATGGTGCTAGTACCTTCCATGCAGAAATCAATATACTTTTTTATATCCTTAAGTTGCATGCCAGTATTCTTTAGACAGCAAATTGTTCTAAACAGACTTACGTCTGATTCAGTAAAAACTCTGTTTCCAGACTTATTTCTCATGACAAATGGTAGAAGTCCTTCTTTGTCATAAAAACGAATTGTATATATAGAAATTCCAAACATTTTTGATATATCTTTTATTGTATAAGTCAATTTTAAAATCCCCTTTAAAATTTATTGAAAAAAGCTTGACCTAGAGATATCTCTAGGTATTAACATGAGTATAAATCATAGGAAATTAAATTTCAAGTAACTTATACCTTCTTGGATTAATATTAAAACTGATGACTAAGGAAATACTGTCTTTGAAATATAAGTAGCGGTATAAATAATGAGATATTAATTTCTAAATGGTTAATAAATATTTAAAGGAGAGGTTTTTATGAACCCAAATAATAAAATTGCATTAGTTACAGGTGGAAGTCGTGGAATTGGCAGAAATTCTGCAATATCATTATCTAAAAAAGGAATAGATGTAATTATCACTTACAATAATCAAAAAGAAAAAGCAGATGAAGTTGTAAAAGAAATTGAAGCAAATGGTGGTAAAGCTGCTGCTATTCAGCTTGATGTAAGTAATATATCTTCCTTTGATTCCTTTGCATATAAGTTATCAGATGTTTTAAAGGATAAATGGAATAGAGAGCAGTTTGATTTTTTAATTAATAATGCTGGGATCTCAAATCACACTCCTATTTTAGAAGTTACAGAAGAGGAATTTGACAAAATAGTTAATATACACTTTAAAGGAGTTTTCTTTTTGACACAAAAACTAATTCCGCTTATTGCTGACAAAGGTGGAATTGTGAACACTTCAACAGGATTAACTCGCTTTACATTCCCAGGTTCTGGACTTTATGCTTCTGCAAAAGGTGCAGTAGAAGTTTTTTCTAGATATTTAGCTGTAGAATTAGGAGCTAGAGGTATAAGAGTGAATACTATAGCGCCTGGAGCTGTTAACACTGAATTTAGTGGAGATACTTATATTAAAAATCCAGGTTTGAAAGATATTGTTGGTTCTCATGCTGCACTAGGAAGAATTGGAGAAGCTTCTGATATTGGAGGTGTTGTCGCTAGTCTATGCACGGATGAAATGGGATGGGTTACAGGTCAACGTATTGAAGCATCTGGCGGTACTTTACTATAATTAAAAGATACTATTCTTGATCAACAAGAGATTATAAGCTTGCGTTGATTAAGAGTGTATATATGGATTCTAGAAATCCATAGTTACTCCGTTGGCATCTGTTTCGCTAAATACCGATGTAAAAGCTACAGATAATAATACTCTGATTGGACTAAAATCTATATTATGAGATTTTAGATAAAAGGAGTAATATGCGTTGACTAATTTGAAAAGTAAAGTGGCGCTGGTAACCTTTCGACACTTGATATTACGGAAGAACAATTTGGCAAATAAACATGCGGAAATATGTTTTAAAACCATATAATATATAATTCTAGTTGCTTAGGCAACTGGTATCACTATAATTTTATAATAGTTAAAAAATTAGTAGCTATCCATGAGTAATCATTGGGCTACTATTTTTTTGTTTGGAGTGATGAAGTCCAATTTGGGCTAATAACTTGATTGATAGTCATTGTTATAGATGGTAAATTCGTGAATTAACAGTAGATTGGATATACTCTAATTTCATTACTACATTTGATAAATAGCATGGGGTTTAATTAAATTTATGGTATTATATAGTATATGAGAAAATATTGGAGGAAATAAAATTGAAAAATATTATTATCATCGCCAAAGTAATAGTAGGGGCTAGACCAAATCCCTTTGGAATGGATGGAGGATTAAATATTTTTAAAAAATCTCTTTCTGAAACTCTGAAAGAAAAGTTAAATCAAAAATTGAAAGAAAAAAATATGGATTATAAAGTTCATGTTGATTCTACATATGATGACCTAAAAAATTTAATTCAGGATGAAGATACATTACTCTTAATATCTCCATATATAAAAGACAAGGTTGATATAGATGGTATAAATAAAAACAATTATTATATATTAAGAGAGACAGAGTTTAATGATGGATATGTAGAAGATATTATCACCTACCTAGAAAATAAAAAACGTTGAATGGTAAATTAGGTAGACTATTAATAATGATAGGCTCAATTTAGGGGAGTTATCCCAAGGATCTAAATATATAGTAGAAGAAAAATACAAAATTTGTAAGAATAAAAAATTGACGTATAGCTTAAGCATAACGTAAGTGATAAAATGAACCTACCAGAAAAGTCATATATTCTGGTGGGTAAAATTTTATATAGAAATATAGATATCCAATTCAATAATCAGACTTATTAGATGAATATATTTACGAATTTTCTAAAACTTTGAGTTCATATCTTCACTAGAAATCATAAATATATTTGTGGAGAAAACATTTGAAAATGAGCTGTTAAAGGTTCTTAGCTGTAGGTTGTTCCATTTTAGCTTGTCAAACTGAAAGTTGGAGCATGCTAAAGTGGATACAACCTGCTGCTTAGAACTTTCAGCGATATTTTCATAGCTTTTCGGAATCAAAATATTTATGATTTCGGTAAGTTACCACATAAATTTAGTTTTAAAGCTGTATATCTATAGTTATTGAATATTAAAATCTTTTCTCACCAATTCAATAAATAAAGACATTGCAGGGCTGATCCACTTATTCTTGTGATAAGCATAAATTGCCGTGATTTTAGCATTTAAGTCGCCTGCTTTGAGTTCTTTTAATTTACCATTTTCAAGCTCCTCCTCTATTGTAAAACGAGGCAAAAACGAAATTCCAAGATTACTCGCAACACATTTTTTTATCGCTTCAATGCTGCCAAGTTCGATTGTATTATCTAGGAATATATTTTTATCAAAAAAATAACTTTCAAGTATTTTTCGATAAATGGATTCAACTTCGTTGATGATAAGGCTTGTATTTATTTTTTGGTTAGGTGTGCTGAAATCTAATTTTTCTTGTTCAAATTGCGGTGAGCATACTAAAGCTACATCGAAATCAGAAAGCTTCACAGCATTTAAACTTTCATTTTTACTTCCCACATTATACATCAAGCCAAGGTCTATTTCACCACTAGCTAACATATTTTTTATGTCATAGCAATTGAGCGCAACCATAGAAAGTCTTACATTAGGAGCTTTTTCTTTAAACATAGCTAATACATTCTGTAATTTATAAGACATTAAAGATTCTGCAACAGCAATTTTTAATTCTCCTGTAATGTTATCGCCATATTTACCAATGCTTTCAATTTTTTTCACTGTATTAAGCAATTCATCGGCGTATGGTATTAATTCTTTTCCTAAAGGAGTTAGTACCATATTACGTCCAATTTTTTCGAATAATTTTATTGAGAGTTCCTGCTCTAACTGCTGAATTTGTGAGGTAACAGTAGATTGAGTATACCCTAATTTCATTGCTGCATTTGAAAAATTACCTTCTTCTATAATACTTTTAAAAGTTTTTAAATGTCTTATATCCATTAATTTCACTCCGATCTTTATGTTAATTCAATAATATATTGAAAAAATCGAATTGTCAATTCGAATATATTAATTTTACAAATATATAATCATCTGATAATATAAAGTCATAGAGCAGCTGCAAATCAACTTAGTAAATTTTAAGTTTTATGAAAAAAACTCTTAAATAATTAATGCGAATAAATTTTTTATATCAAAATTTGTTAAAAAAATAACAAGTAAATTTTTCAATATGGGAGGAATAAGAAATGAAAGATGTAGTAATAGTAAGTGCAGTAAGAACTGCAATAGGAGCTTATGGAAAGGCTTTAAAAGATGTACCTGCAGTTGAATTAGGTGCAATAGTAATAAAAGAAGCTGTTAAAAGAGCAAATATTAAACCAGAGGAAATTAATGAAGTTATCTTTGGAAATGTGCTTCAAGCAGGCCTTGGACAAAACCCAGCAAGGCAAGCCGCTGTGAAAGCTGGACTACCTGTAGAAATACCTGCATTTACAATTAATAAGGTTTGTGGTTCAGGATTAAGAGCTATAAGTTTAGCAGCACAAATTATAAAAGCTGGTGATGCTGATGCTATCGCAGTAGGTGGTATGGAAAACATGTCTAGTGCACCATTTTTACTTGATAATGCAAGATGGGGACAAAGAATGGGACATGGAGAATTCATTGATGAAATGATAAAAGATGGTTTATGGGATGCATTCAATGATTATCATATGGGAGTAACTGCAGAAAACGTGGCTGAGAAATGGAATGTAACAAGAGAAGAACAAGATGAATTTTCACTTTTATCACAACAAAAAGCTGAAAAAGCGATAAAGAGTGGAGAATTCAAAGATGAAATAATTCCAGTAGTAATTAAAACTAAAAAAGGTGAAATAATATTTGATCAAGATGAATTCCCTAGGTTTGGCAATACTATAGAAGCATTAAAAAAACTTAAACCTATTTTTAAGGAAAATGGTACAGTTACAGCAGGAAATGCATCTGGATTAAATGATGGAGCAGCAGCATTAGTAATTATGAGTGCAGATAAAGCTAAAGCTCTAGGAATAAAGCCACTTGCTAAAATCACTTCTTATGGATCAGCAGGATTAGACCCAGCAATAATGGGATATGGTGCATTTTATGCAACAAAAGCTGCCTTAGATAAAATCAATTTAAAAGCTGAGGATTTAGATTTAATCGAAGCAAATGAAGCCTATGCATCACAAAGTATAGCAATAGCTAGAGATTTAAACTTAGATATGAATAAAGTAAATGTTAATGGGGGAGCCATAGCTCTTGGACATCCTATTGGTGCATCTGGAGCACGTATTTTAGTAACTTTGCTACATGCTATGGAAAAAAGAGATGCGAAAAAAGGACTTGCAACATTATGCATTGGTGGAGGTCAAGGGACTGCCTTAATAGTTGAAAGAGAATAATTATAATCATTAACTAATATATGTGAAATAAATAACAAACAAGCATACTATATATGTTGCAATAATAAACTTACATTTATTATTCTAGTAAACACAGAGTTCAATAAAGGGTTAAATACAGAAATTCAATTGCAACATATATAGTTTATTATCTTTTTACCTAACCTAAGAAAGGGTGTAGAGAAAATGACTTTATTAGCAGATAAAATAAAAAGTGCAGCATTAAATTTAGGATATGAAAAGTGTGGAATCATTAAAATATCTGATATAGATGGCTATAAAGAAAGACTTGATGAACGTGTTGAACGTGTTCCAGAGTCTAAAGGTTTTTATCAAGGTCAATATCGTTTTACACAATTGCAGGAGACTTATCCTTGGGCAAAATCAATTGTAATATGTGTGAGAAGATATGGCAAATATCATATTCCAGAACATTTAAAAGGCATGATTGCAAAATACTATTTGGTTGATGCAAGAAAAGATAAGAATTCTAAAGATTTTCAAGATAGCGTAAAATTTGAAGAATATATGCAAGAGTTAGGGCTTAGAGCAGAAACTGAAAGAGGTTTTGGTCTTGTACCACTACGCTTTGCAGCTATGAAAGCTGGACTTGGAATAGTTCGAAAGAATAATTTCTTTTATACTGAAAATGGCTCATCAGTGTATTTGGATGCATGGCTTATTGATAAGGAATTAGAAGCAGTAGAAATACCAAATGTAAGACCTTGTTCTGATAAATGCAATTTATGCATGAAGGCATGCCCTTCAGCTTCATTATCAAAACCATATACAATGAATCCTATAGCATGTGTATCTTGCATAACTACATTTATGGGAAGAGATATGATTAATGAAAAATATAGAGAAGAAATAGGAAATTGGGTTTATGGGTGTGATGCTTGCCAAGATGCATGCCCTATGAATAAAAATCGTTGGCAGGAAACAGAAGAATTTCCTAATCTGCAGGAGTTAAGTGAACATATATCTCTAGAAAAAATAATCAAAATGGATTATAAATTTTTAGAAGAAGTTATGCAGCCTAAGTTTTGGTATATAGATAAATCAAGTGTTTGGAAATGGAAAGTTAATGCTATCAATGTAATGGTAAATGACTATAAAGAGCAATATAAAGAACATATACTGTATGCTTGTAATGATAGTAATCCAAAGGTACGAGAAATGGCAGAGTGGGCAATTGAAAAATTGAACTTAAAATAATTTTTTAAAACCAAAGAAGTTATTTAATGATGGTCGCTTACGCTGTGACTACTCAATAAGTGTGCACAAGTTAAGTTTACTTTATAAATTGCAATTTAATAATATATTTAAGTAATGGAGGAGAATCAAGTCCAGATTATGGATGTGGTTCTCCTTCTTATTATTTTGTTTATGCAAGAAAATTTATGATAAATGTTGTGAATATAAAGATTTATATATTGCAAAACTAATTCTTTATCATAATTCTAAGAATATTACAAGAATTTTAGCCGTAATTGTAAAATGTGCATCGTGAATTGCATTATATATAAATTTTACTAAATTGTAGTTGAGAAAAGGCAATAATGTAGTGAGATTTTTATATTATGGTTCAATAAAGTGCAACAAAGTATAGCAAAATACAATAAAATACTTGACATAAGTAAAAAGAATTATTATAATTTGACCATAGATCAATTTTGAAAGGGTAGATTTTTTATGGAGAATCAATTTTATACAATAGATAAAGTAGCAGAAATATTAGGCATGCATCATAAAACTATTAGAAAGTTTATAACAGAAGGAAAACTTGCTGCAAGTAAAGTGGGAAAGCAATGGAGAATTTCTGGTCATGATTTAAGTCTTTTTATGGAAAAGAATAATGTTAATATAAATAATAAAAAAGCAAGTGATGAATCAAGTATTGATTTTCTTACTAATGGAGAAGTTAAAGAAACCGAAAAACAAAAAATAAATGTATCTACTGTTGTTGATATAAATGATGTGGATAAAGAACAATACTTTAGAATATCAAATACTCTTATAGCAGTAATGAATTGTAAAGACCCTAAAATGGGAAAATCAACAATTAATATGAAATATGATGAAAAAGAAAACAGGCTAAGGGTTTTATTATGGGGGAATGTAAGCTTCATTGAAGAAATGCTAAATTCCATTTCTATGCTTGTGGAACAAACTAATATATAGAGGAGAGTGAATGTTTTGAATTATAAAGTGGTAAATAAAAATAATGTTAAATATATAGAATTTGCTTCTGAAGTATGGAAACTTTCTTCAGAGCAAGATGCGGTGGATTGTATATCTATTTGTATGGAAAATGACGTTTATACAATTATGTTTCATTCAAATGTATTATCTGAAGATTTTTTCAATCTTAAGACTAGGATTGCGGGTATGGCGTTGCAAAAATTTATAAATTATCACGTGAAAGTCGCAGTTATTATAGAAAATGAAGAAAAACTTAATGATAGATTTAAAGAAATGATCATGGAATCTAACAAAGGAAACAATTTTAGAACTTTTAAGGACACTGCAGAAGCTGAAAGTTGGATTTCGAAATTATGAGACTAAGGAGAAAATAGATGGAGATGGGCAAAGTATTTAAAACAAATGAAGGAAAAAATGATGTTATAAAATTTTATGATAAATTCCTTCAAAAATTGGCACTATCATATGAAAAGTTTTATGTAGATACGAAATATGGAAAGACGTTTATTATAGCTAGCGGTGAAAAAAGTAATCCACCTCTTATATTACTGCATGGCAGTGGCATGAATTCTGTAATGTGGTTAAGAGATATAAAGGAGTATTCTAAAACTTACAGAGTGTATGCTATAGATATGTTGGGTGAGCCTGGGAAAAGTGATGAAAACCGTCCTTCATTAAGTGGGTCTTCTTATGCAGAATGGCTTAAGGAGGTTTTTGAAAATTTATCAGTTGAAAGAGCAAATATTATTGGGATTTCATTAGGGGCATGGCTGGCAATAAAGTTTTCAGTAAGTTATCCAGAAATGGCATCTAAACTTGTATTGCTTTGCCCCTCTGGCGTAGGCCCACAAAAGAAATCTTTCATTTTTAAAGCTATTGCTTATGGGATTTTAGGAGAAAAAGGCATAGATAAATTATATTATAAAGTTAATGGAAATCAGCCGATACCAGAAGAAATGTTAAAATATCAAAAGCTTATAGGAAAGAGCTTCAATTATAGAAAAGAGACAATTCCTGTATTTTCTGATAATGAATTAAAGCTATTAACCATGCCAACAGTGTTATTTGTGGGAGCAAAGGATATAATGTTACATTCAGATAAGACTGCAAGGCGTTTAGGTAATTTACTTCCACATGCGCAAATAAATATTTTACCTAAGGCTGGACATTCAAATGTTAATGATGTAAATAAGATAGTAGAATGGTTTAATTTTAGTGATCAATAAATATTTTATTACATTAAAAATGAAGCAGGTGTATTTATATATATAATAATAATGAATATAAGAATACAAGTAGTATAAAAAACTTAAATTAAATTGAAAAAGTAAAGATAAACAAAAAGGCTCAGGGATTTAATAAAATGGAACCTATGAAATAGACACTAAAAAAAGACTATTTCAATAGGTTCTTTTTTTGTACAATAAAAGATAAGAAGAAATATAGTAAGGTTGTGAAAAGAATGAGTAAAAAATTATTTTCAGATGAAGAAATTAAAAGTTTATCAAAAAATAGATATGTTAAATCTGTAAGTAAACGTGGAATTACATATACAGATGAATTTAAAATATTGTTTATCGCTGAGCGTAGCAAGGGAAAACTACCTATTCATATTTTTCAAGATGCTGAATTTGATATAGATGTTATTGGAAATAATAGAATTTGGTGTGCAAGTAAAAGATGGCGTAATGCTTATAATGAATCAGGAGAGCTTGGTCTAAGAGATTCTAGAAAATTAAACAGTGGTCGTCCACTTAAACGTGAACTAACCGTTGAAGAAATAATAGCCAAAAAGGATGCAGAAATTGCTTATTGGAAAGCTGAGGCAGAACTATTAAAAAAAATCGAGCTGCAAGAAAGGCAGGTGAAAAATAGTAAACTAAGTGCATCATCAATCTTTGTAATAATACAACATATAATTTTGACATATAACTATAAAAATATGGTTTCACATTTATGCGAAGTAGCTTTAGTATCTAGATCAGGCTATTATAATTATTTAAAATCAACAGGCAAACGTAATCGTAGAGAAGAAAAGGATTTAGAATTGAAGGATATCATTCTTAAAGCATTTAATCATAGGGGCTACAAGAAAGGTTCTCGTTCTATAAAAATGGTGTTAGAGAATGAATTTAATCTTATAATAAATCGAAAATGTATACAACGAATCATGAGAAAATATAATATTGAGTGCCCAATTAGAAAAGCTAACCCTTATCGTAGAATGATGAAAGCTACTCATGAGCATACTGTTGTACCTAATATTTTAAATAGAGAATTCAAGCAAGATTTGGTCGGAAAAGTTTTATTAACAGATATAACTTATTTAACATATGGAGCATCCAATAGGGCTTATTTGTCAACTATTAAAGATGCTTCAACAAATGAAATTCTTTCATATCAGCTTTCCAATAGCCTTACATTAGATATAGCTACCGAAACTATTAAAAAGTTGATGAAAAATCACAAAAATTTACTAAATAAAGATGCCTTTATTCATTCGGATCAAGGAGTTCATTATACTAGTCCTAGATTTCAAAAACTTCTTAAAAAATATAAAATTGGTCAGTCTATGTCTAGGCGCGGAAATTGTTGGGATAATGCCCCGCAGGAATCATTTTTTGGTCATATGAAAGATGAAATTGACTTAAAAAGTTGTTCAACATTTGAAGAATTAGAAGCTTCAATTGATAACTATATGGAGTATTATAATAATTATAGATATCAGTGGGGACTTAAAAAGCTGGCTCCTGTACAATACAGAAACCAGCTCATAGCTGCCTAGCCTTTTTCAAAATGTCCTTGACATAGGAACCATTTTATAAATCTGGAGTCTTTTTTTTTACCCTATAATAATCAAAATTTATTATAGAGTTGAGCTAATAATAGTTGTTATGTTTTTATGAACATAAAATTTTATATAGAAATAAGATTATTAAATAACAAATACAAATTGATGAATAAGGTTTGGAATTAAATGGAAGTAGTGATGATGAATTTTATTAAAAGATAATAGGAAATCTTAGGCTGGCTACGGAATACTTAAAGAAATATGACTTATGGGAGCAAATTCGACCATGTATAGAGATGCTTTTCCAATAATATAGAGAATAGCTTTAAAATAGCAAAATATTTCATGAAAACCAATGATAATAATAATACGAATTTTGATGAAAAGATGGTATAATAATATTATTAGGTCAAAAAATGTATAAAATATGAATTTGGGATTGATATTAAAGAGGATTAATCATCTTGAGTCCAAGTATTAATTATATTAAAGGGGGATATTATGAGAAGTATAAAAACAAAATTAACGGTATTTTTTGGGCTGATAATAGGAATTGCATGTATTGGATTAGGCATAGTTTCGGTTATAAGCTCATTAAATGGATTAAAGTCAAATTTAAATAAGACTTTACCTAAAATTGCAGAGCAAACCGCAAATAATATTCAAGGAAGAATTGAGGGAGAATTAAATTCACTAGAGGCTATTGCCGCAAGACCAGATATAAATGATCCTAATAGCTTATTACAAGACAAATTATCGATTCTTTTAGGTGAAGTTAAGAGGATTGGTTGCAGTAGACTAAGTTATATAGATAAAGAGGGAAATCTTACAAATACATTGGGAGCAACTTCTAATGTAAAAGATAGAGAATATTTTAAGAAAGCTATGAATGGTGTAAGCAGCGTATCAGATCCGTTAATAAATAAAACTGATGGAAGTCTTCTAGTTATATATGCAGTTCCTATTAAATACAATAATGAGATTGTAGGAGTATTAGCAGAATCACAGGATGGTAATGACTTAAGCGATTTTACAGATCAGGTTAAGTTTGGACAAACAGGTGCTGCATTTATGATAAATAACAGTGGAGTAGTAATAGCCCATAAAAATAGGGACTTAGTTACTCAAATGTATAATGGGATTGAGGCGGCAGAAAAGGATACCAATTTGCAGGGGTTAGCAAATGTTGAAAAGAAAATGATTTCTGGAGAGACAGGATTGGGTGAATATCAATATGAAGGGGTAGATAAATTTATAAGCTATGCTCCAGTAAAAGAAACTAATTGGTCTGTAGGAGTTACAATAGCAAGAAATGAAATATTATCAGAATTAAGCACTTTGGAAATTTCAGTTGCATTATCATCTATAGTATTCATATTAATTGGACTTGGGATAATATACATAATTTCAAATAGTATATCTAAAGGAATAAAGTCTACATCAAAGCACTTGGAATTACTAGCAGAAGGTAATTTATGTGAAGAAGTTTCTACTAGGTATTTGAATTCAAAAGATGAAATCGGTGTTATGACTAATGCAATGAAATCAATGCAAGAATCTTTAGGAACAATGATTAAAAAAATGAAAGAAAATTCTTCAAATATTAATTCACAATCAGAAAATCTAGCATCGATATCAGAAGAGATAGCAAGCGTATCACATAATGTTGCAGAAGCAATATCTGAAGTTGCGAAAGGGACAAGCAATCAATCTGAAGAGTTAATAAATATAACAGATATTCTTGATGAATTTAGTAATAAGTTATCGAGAATGGTTAAAGAGATACAAGTTGTAGATTCGAATTCTAGAGAAATAAGTTTAATGGCAAATGATAGCAGTAGCGAAATGAAAGGATTAAATCAATCAGTAATAAATGTAAGTAATTCATTTAAAGAGTTTTATAGTAAAGTTATATCGCTTGGAAAAGACATAAACGAAATAAATGAGATTACAAGCCTTATAAATAGTATTGCAGAACAAACAGATTTATTGGCACTAAATGCGGCTATTGAAGCGGCTAGGGCAGGAGAAGCAGGAAGAGGATTTTCAGTAGTTGCTGATGAAATAAGAAAGCTTGCTGAACAATCAAAAGAATCATCTGAAAATATTAGTAAATTAATAAGTTTAATATCTAACAATGCTGATATTATAGTTCAGGAATCGACTACTATGGATGATGAAATGAGAAATCAAGGTAAAATTATAGATAATTCAATAGCATCTTTCAAGAAAATAATACAAGCAGTGGATGAAGTGATTCCTAAAATTGAAACAGTTAAAAGTTCTGCTGATAACATAGAAAATGATAAGAATGCCATTTTGAATAGAATAAATGGATTATCTTCAATTTCAGTAGAAGTCTCGGCATCAGCAGAAGAAATTTCAGCATCATCAGAGGAAGTGAATGCTTCAACAGAAGAAGTAGCATCTTCTGCACAAATGCTTAGTGATATGACTAATGAAATGATAGAAGAAGCAAATAAATTTAAAGTTTAGAATAAAGAATTCTAATAGTATATAATAGAATCTGAATTTGAGAAATCTATCTCTAAAGTTTTAAACACTTTGTTCATAGAATGAATCATTAAGATGTTCTTGAGTCTCTTAAATTAATAGACGCAAGAAATTATATATTTGATAATAATTTAATATTCTTAATAAAATGAAGCCTCACTATAATTTGGATACTATAGTGAGGCTTCATTTGTTTCAGTAATTATTATATGCTTAGATTTAGATTATAGATTTGATATATTTACTTGGATAATTGGATTTCATCTCCAACAGTAAATGCATTAATTAAACTTATGGTTGGGTCATAGTTTATTTGAGTATTTACATCTTTTTTTACATTACTAAATTCTACAATATAACCTAAAGAATCACTTGAGTCTCTGTAGAAAGTAGTGCGTTCGTTACCGTCGTAATAATCATGATCATAATAATCTTTTTTACTATTCTCATCTTTATAATCCATAAACAAACTACTTGCAAGTAATAAACTTTCTTTTTCATTTACTCCTTTTAGATAAACTTTTACGCTATTATCGTCTCTTTGAATATTATAGATTTCGCCTTTACTTCCATCAGAAAAATCAAAAGTCTTGGCATAACTTACATTATTGATAGTTTGCATGTCTTTATCATTATGTTCTTCTTTATATAAGTTTTTTTGATCCTTTGAGTTAATAGTAAAGCTTATAGGTATTAAGCTTATAGATGTTTGATCTTTTATTTTTTCATAAGTTGCTCCTTCTGCTTGATAAGTAGTTACTATTGACCTGTCATTTTCATCACTGCTAGATGAATAGCTGTTAGAATGTCTCAACGAATACATTTTATCTCCAGCTTTTAAGATAAAGGAATGTTCGGTTAATACATCATTATTTCGCATTAAAGAAGTTTCTTCCGGTTCAGTGAAAGAAAGATGAGTGCCCAAAATATCGGATTCTAACTTATTAAATGTAGAATCAAATTGAGGAATTTTAATTGAATAATCCTTTTCCATTGAATTTTTTAATGAGTCTGAAAAATCAACGTTTGCATCTAATCCAACATTAACCTTGTATTTTTGCATTACGACATCAATTCTTAAAGGACCTTTTTCAGGTAATGCAGATTTATTAAATCTATCTTCAATGGTTATAACTAATGTCTTGTCATCTGGATGCCTAAATGACGTACTTCCACCATTAAATTTATTTTCGCCATAGTTTAATAAAACATTTGCTGTTTCTCTGTCATCTTTATCAAAAGGCGTTGGGGTCTGTATTGTGATTGTAGCTTTGAGTTTATTTTTTGTCCCAACAACACTATTTAGAGTTATTTTGACTCCATTTTGCTCAACAGAATTGTTATTTCCAATTAATCCAGAGTTAACTGCATAGGACGATTGGGCTTGTACATTATCAACAGCAAAGGCAGGCATTTGAATAAGTCCGATCATTAAAGCAGCTCCAATCATGGAACTTAATAACTTATTTGTTTTTTTGTTTATCATAAAATCTCCTCACTTTAATAATTTTTTGTATTGATATAATTTTCCATAAATTCAATATAGAGTTCATTAATTTGATGTTTTTATTTCATCACTCATTTTGTACGTACTAATTTCTTTTAGCATATAACTAATATTTAAAGCAGCAGCTTTATCTTTTTCAACATTATCAAATTCTACAATGTAGCCAAGGGAATCTTTTGGATCTTTATAAAAGCTTGCAAACTTATTGTAATTATAAATAGTAGTATACTTTTGTCCCTTAACATGATTGTAGTTTAAAGAAATATTGCTTGCTATAATTAAACTTTCTAACTCAGACTGTCCTTTGCAATATACCTTTACACTATTATCATTTCTTTCAACATTATATATTGTACCTTTCAATCCGCTAGAAGAGCTGAACTCTTTTTCATAACTTAAGTTGTTTGCAGAATCATTGGTAATGTTTTTATTACTACTATCGGATATCATATCAGAGTCATCCATTGATACTTTATAAAGTATTGGAATTATACTTATATCCTTTCCGTTTTTTACAATATCATAAACTGGCAATTTAGATGTATAATGCCCAATAATTGTTCCGTCGTCTCTAATGCTATCGCCTTTAGAGCCTAATTTATAAAAATTATTATCAACTTTTAATAATATTTGTGAATCCCAAAAATCATTATTGTTATCAATATCAGCCTCATTTTGTTTAGGCTCAGTATAACTTATGGTTGTCCCCATGGAATCTGAATCTAATTGTTTCAAAGTATAATTAATTTCAGGTATTGTGCCTGAAATATTTTTAGTAAATACTTTATTAATAGAATTAGTGAAATCTACAGGTATATCCATGCCAATATTAACTTTGTAATTTGAAAGAACTACATCAACTCTTAAGTTTCCACTTTCAGGATATTCACCTTCATAATTAGTTTTTTCTAAGGTTAAAAACATAGTTTTATCATCTGCATATTGTCTAGAAGAGGTAGAGTTAAAGCCGTAATCTTTGTCACCATATGATACTTCAAAAAGCGAATTATTATGTTCAATTGCTTTAGGATCAGTGATTCCTTCAATTTTAAGAGTTACTTTTAAATTATGTTTTGTAGATAGTGCACTATTAACAGTCACCTTAATCCCATTTTCTTCTGAACTTTTATTTATAGTTATAGAATAATCTTTAATTGATGTAGCTGTATTATCTGTATAAGTAGCACTCGCGCTAGTGGTTGTAGCAGTAGCGGGTGCCGTTGTTGCTATAGTATCATCAGCAAAAGCTGACGTATAAGTTATACCGGAAGCTAACATAAATGTCATGATTCCAAATATATGACCAAGGGTTTTGATCAATTTTTTATTTATCATAAATATCTATCTCCTTTACTATAGTTTGTATGTAAAACTTTGTAAGAAATTTTGTCTTCAATGGTATTGTATACCATTTCTTCAAAATTTTCATCTTAAATTTACCATAATTCTCATAGTGAGCAACTAGAAAATAATAGATCAATATGCTACTCTATTTATTATTTATAGATAGATGTTAATTTAGATAAAATTACGGATATCACTGGTATAAATTGAAGGGATAAAAATTTTTTCTAAAAATGAACCAATTAATAACTTAATGTCTCTAATATATAGATGCATCGATAAGAATCGAAGGGAGAGAGCAAAGTGTCTGAAGAAGAACTTGTCATAAAAATCCAGTCTGGTGATATGAACGCATTAGGTGAATTGTTTGAAATATATAAAAATGAATCATTCAAATACTCATATCTTATTACAGGTAGCAAGTATACAAGTGAAGATATTGTACAAGAAGCATTTATAAGCTGTTATAAAAATATAAAAAGTCTTAAAAATCCTGAATTTTTTAAATCATGGTTTTTTAAAATGCTTACGAGAATTGCGTGGAGATATGCGAAAAAAGATAAAAAATCACTGCCAGTTGATAACATTTTTGAAAAATTAGATGAAAAAAATATTGATACTTCTATAGAGCAATATTTAAGAAAAGAGCAAAATAATAATCTTTATGCAGAAATTGAAAAGCTTGATTTAAAACAAAAAACAGTAATAGTTCTATATTATTTTAATGGTCTTACAGTTAGCGAAATTGCAAAAGTAATGGGCTGCTTTGAAGGAACGGTCAAATCCAGGCTTCATAGTGCAAGAAAAAAATTAAAAAGCAGTTTAATTAAATGTAACGATGAATATAATCATAGAAATTTAAAGAGGGTGGGACTTGATGGATAAAAATTTTGATGAAAATATAGATCAAAAAATTAGAGGAGCCTTAATTCATAAAGCAGATGATGCTTCAATATCTGAAAATATGTTTTTCAGAATTAGAAATGAAATATTAAAAGATAAAGATAATAAAGGAGTTTTTACTATGAAACATAAATTATTAAATCCAAAGACATTCATAATTGCAGGAATGGTCATTATTGCAACAACCGTAACATGTGTTGCAGCAACTAATCTTTCTGGAATATTTGGTTCATCATCTCATCTAACTGAAATTAGAACTTTTCCAAGTAAAGATAAAGTAAACGAGACTGTTGGATTTACCCCTAAATATGTTGAATCCTTTAATAATGGATTTAAATTTGATACATTTAATTATGTAAACAATGAAGTCCGTAATGAAAAAGGAGATGCTACTGAAAAATACAAAAGCGCAGATTTTGATTATAAAAAAGATGGTTCTAAAAAGGGCCAAATTTTATCCATGTCAGCTGAAAAAACAGATGACAAATCTTTTTATGGAAACATGCCAAAAAATGCTTCTGAAGTAGAATATAATGGAGTTAAAATCATATATACTAGTAGTCAATACAAATCAGTTCCAGAAGGATATAAACCAACAGACGAAGAAAAAGATTTACAAGATAAAGGGCTTCTTGAAATTGGATATGGAAGTGAAAAAGATGAAATAAAGGTTAGTCAAAATCAATCAGTTATGTGGTATGAAGATGGACTATCTTATTGCATTATTAATATGGATTATACTGAACTAAGCAAGGATGACATGATCAATATGGCAAAGGAAGTTATAGGATAAAAATAAGATCTGAGGAATTACACGACGGGCTTTGCTTAGTGAATGTGTAAAGATAGGCTACATTGTGGATATAAATTCCAAAATGTAGCCTGGTTTATTTCAATATATTATTTTGAAATTTCTTTATTCTTTATATAATCCTCCCACCAAATAGTTAATTCATAAAGTAATGGTAACAGATTTCTTCCTTTATCAGTTAAGGTGTATTCTACTCTTACAGGCATTTCATTATATTGATTTCTAATAATTAATTCATCATTCTCGAGTTCACGTAATGAATTTGCTAGCATTGTATTTGTTATTCCTGATACGTCTCTTTTTAATTGATTAAAGCGACATACGTCTTTTCTTAGTAACTGCCCTAATATATTCAGTTTCCATTTGCCTCCGATTACTTCCAATGCATCTTTTATAGGGCATTTTTCATTAAAATCTGATTCTCTCACTATATTTAAATATTTCTCTAATTCTTGTTTGCTTGCCATATCTAATCCTCCTAGGTAAGAAAAATAATACCTAATCATTAAATTCTGCGTTCTTGTTAATATAAATTTATTTAAGTACAATAATTATACCAAGTACTTTTATTTGAGTAAATATCAAATGAAGGAGAATAAATATGGTAAGTAGATAGTTAATCTAATTTAAGAAATATTTGTATTTAAAAGGAGAGATATTAAATGTCAAAAGTAGTTATTTTTAATGCTAGTCCAAGAAAGAATGGGTATAATTCAAAATTATTAGAACAAGTAGCAAAAGGTGCTGAGTCTAAAGGTGCTGAGATTATAGAATTTAATTTAAACGATGCTGGAATTCGTGGATGTCAAAGCTGCTTCTATTGTCGTACCCATGATGGTTGTGCTATTAATGATTATCTTAAACCAATGTATGAGGCTATTAATGAAGCAGATGCCATTGTATTTGGTTCTCCAATCTACTACTATCAAATTACAGGTCAAGCAAAAGTTTGGTTAGACCGTACATTTCCATTGATTGACCATGATGGAAACACCATTACACCTAGACAGCCAGGTAAAAAGGTAGTAACAATATTTACTCAAGCTAATTCAAATCCTGAAGTAGGTGCAGAAGGTATTAAATATGTTACTAATATCTTCAACACATATGGCTGGAAATCAGAGGATAATATTCATGTTTGTGGAGCTGAACTTGTTCCTGATTTAACAGCGTTAGAGGAGTTATCTTTAAGAGCATTTAAGGCTGGGGAAAATCTAGTTGGATAAAATCCTAGAAAAATATTATAGATAATATAGGAAATCAATATAAAATTTATAAAAAATAAAGCGTAATGAAGATAGAACATTTAGAGATAATTGTTCTATCTTTTTTTAATATTTAAACATAAATATTAAAAAGTCTTTTTTAATGTATCAAATTGCTTAAAGAATTCCATTATTTCTTGGAGCGGTTTTTGCTGTCCACTTAGAAACCATTTTCGCCAAACAGCATAAACGCCTGCTGACATGAAAGTTGTCCAGTATTCACCACTATCAGGAGCATAAAATTTGTTTATTTCTTCTATAAAAATCTGCTGAATAATTGGTTCATATCCACGGTCAACAGATGAAAGTAAATCATCACTAAAGGTACTGAAAAACTTTAATTGGATATCAAATTTATCAGAGAAGGATGGATTTTGATGAATCGTATAAAATACAGCTGCAATCTTTGGTTGATAATACTCATACAAAATCTGCTCGAGATCGTTAAAATTTCGGTAAAAAGCCATGCGGCTTACACCTGCCCGTTTACAAACTTGTGAAACTGTTAATTCTGATAATTTTTCTGTTGCAAGCAACTGCAGCATAGCTATTGTTATAAAATCCTTTGTATCTTTTTTGATTGCTTGTGAGTGATTTGTTGCTGCCATTACAATACCTCCCTTATTGTCACATATGATCGTCTATGTGTTGATTTCATCTTGATAATAGTATATTCTAATTGCGCAGAGGTTACAAGTGAAACTTTAGTGAGGGGGATTTATTATGGAAAAAGAATTAGTTTTAGTAACAGGCGGAAGTGGCTTCATTGCCGTACACATAATATTAAAGCTTTTGAAACGGGGATATCGAGTTCGTACAACACTTCGTACATTGTCACGCCAAGATGAGGTTAAGTCAATGCTTGCAAAAGGCGGAGCAGTTGATTTTGAAAATCTTGAGTTTATACAGACAGATTTGACAAGTGATATAAACTGGATAGAGGCTGTAACTGATGCAAATTATGTTATTCATGTGGCATCACCAACACCAGCCACACGTCCTGATGATGGTGATGAAATGGTGAAAATGGCAGTTGATGGTACACTGCGAGTAATGAAGGCAGCGAAAGCGGCAGGTGTTAAACGTGTAGTCCTAACTTCTGCTTCAGGGGCAGTGCTTTCAGGCCATAAATCTCATCCGGAAATTTTCACAGAGGAAGATTGGACTGACTTGTCAGGCAATATTGATGCATACCAACGTTCAAAAACTATGGCAGAGCTTGCAGCTTGGGAATTTGCAAAGAAAGAGAATATGGAACTCTCAGCTGTTAATCCTGTGGCGGTCATGGGACCTGTACTTGGACAGGATTTTTCCCACTCTAATCAGATTATTCGTGCGATGCTAAAGGGGGATATGCCATTCCTCTTAAATATTGGATTTGATTACGTTGATGTGAGAGATGTTGCAGAATTACATTTGCTTGCGATGACATGTCCAGAAGCAGCTGGGGAGCGATTTATTGCTACTACAGGTGAAAATCTGACATATAAAGAAGAAGCGAAAATTTTGCAGAGATATTTAGGAAGTACAGCAAAAAAAGTATCTACTAAGGCACTGCCGGATTTTATGATTAAATTTATGGCAATTTTTAAAAAGGATTTACGTATGCCAGCAACGTTTTTAGGACAAAACACAGCTTGTAGCAATGCAAAAGCTAAGAAGTTACTTGGGTGGCAGCCAAGACCAGCAGAAGAAGCAATCGTGGCAACTGCAAAAAGTATGATTGAACTTGGATTAATTGATAAATAGACATTAAAATTATACTAAGTTTCTCTATATATCAGGCAATCATTAAGTATCTTCCCTTAGGCAAAAATAGCACTTGACAGCGATGCGGTGAACAGTATCGTAAATAAAGGCGAAAAAACAGCCCAGAAGCAATATATTACAATGCTTCTGGGCTGCTTTATATTAAGGAATATTGGTGATAAGCAGAAAGGACCGACACTTGAGTTACAAAAAAGAGCATCAAGCTTTTCAGGCAGGTTTTATTACAAGTATAATATTCATGGTGATAGGAATTATTCCAGCTTTGTTTCTAACCAACAAGGTGATGGAGGACAACAAAATATCAGCAATGACCGACAATGAATCAGAATAAAAAAGATGAGTAGTTCTATTATTTGCTGATGTTACGGAGAAATTCATCATAAGCAAATAATAAGGCAGAGAATATTTGGTATTAGAATTACTTTTTTATTAAATGCAACTTTTAGTTGTCAACTGTGTTATATTTAGGTGGTAGAAATATGATAATATTGTAAGTATACTAATACCAGGAGGGGTTAAACTATGAGTTTTCAGGAACAATTGCAAACACTTAGAAAAGCAAAAGGTCTATCGCAAGAAAAATTAGCTGAATTCTTAGGCATATCAAGACAATCAGTTGCAAAATGGGAAGTAGGACAGTCCTATCCAGATATAGCTAGATTAATTGCATTAAGTGAGTTCTTTAAAGTAAGCATTGATAAATTAGTCAATGATTATGAAGAAAATTGTAGGTTATCAATAGAAGAAAATAAAGTTAATAATATAAATAGAAATATAATTGATTTTCTATGTAGGGCTAAAAAAGCTACGTATGCTGGAAATGGTGGAGAGTGTAAATCTTCAAGACCAAATTCGCATGATTTAGAATATGTAGAAGGAAACTTAAAATATATTGATACCTATTTAGGTGGAGAAAGATTTTCAGGGGAAGAAGGTTTGTGGCAAGATGATATTCCATTTTGGTCAATGAATTATACTGGAAGAGTTTTGGATGAAAGATTTTCAGGTAGTTTTTTAAAGGAAGCTTTGAGTTTAGTAACTGAAGAGAATCCATATAGAGGTCCTATTATTTATCAAAATGGACAGTATAAATATCATTGCATTATAAATGGTGAATTTAAGTGGTTTCAAGGGCATGAGGAAATATATTTTGGTAATATTAAAGTTTATGAATGTTATTTTCATGGAGGATCAATTAAATAGTTAAAACAAGGAGTAATATTATGATATTAAACAGAAATGATTTATGTTGGTGTAAAAGTGGAGTGAAGTATAAAAATTGTCATTTAGAATTTGATAAGAAATTAAGTGACTTAAAAAGAAAAGGACATATAGTACCAACAAGAGATCTTATAAAAACAAAAGAGCAAATTGAAGGAATAAGAAAGAGTGCAGAGGTTAATAATGGTCTTTTAGATTTGATTAGTGAAAACATCAAAGAAGGCATGACAACAGAGCAGATAGATAAATTAGCATATGATTATACTATATCAAAGGGTGGAATTCCAGCAGACCTTAATTATGATGGATTTCCTAAAAGTATTTGTATATCAATAAATAATGAAGTATGTCATGGAATACCAAGTGACGATGTTGTCCTTAAAAATGGGGATATTGTAAATGTGGATGCTACTACTATATTAAATGGATATTATTCAGATGCATCAAGAATGTTTATGATTGGTGAAGTAAGTGAAGAAGCTAGGAAATTGGTTCAAGTAACTAAAGAATGCGTAAATAAAGGACTGGAAGCAGTTAAACCTTGGGCATTTTTAGGAGATATTGGAGCAGCGATTCAGGAACATGCAGAAAATAATGGCTATTCAGTAGTTAGAGAATTTGGAGGACATGGAGTTGGTTTAGATATTCATGAAGATCCATTTGTTTTCCATTTTGGAAAAAGAGGAACAGATATGGTTTTGGCGCCTGGAATGGTGTTCACAATTGAACCAATGATAAATGCTGGAAGTCATGAAATATTTATAGATGAGGATAATGGATGGACTGCATTGACAGCTGATGGTTCTCTTTCAGCACAATGGGAACACACAGTTCTTGTAACAGAAGATGGGGTAGAAGTTATTTCAAAATAATTATGTAATTTGATTTATTAGTGGGGTTGTCTACAGTTTCAAAGTAGTAACCAATCATGAAGGAAATTTGCTATTTAGATAAGCTAATAGATGAGTTAGCAAAAGAAAAAGCAGCAGATAAACCATTTAAAGTATATACTTTCCCAGTAAATATGAGCGGATTTTCAGGGCTCCCTTGTAGGGTGATTGCTGAAATAGAGTGGTGTGAGAGGATGGAAACAAAATAATTGTTTTCATCCTACTCGATTTACTATAATTTATTGGCTATAGCTTATTTTTAGGTTATAGTAATTAACTTGATTGATTATTTTCAGTAGCTTTCATTTCTTTATTAAGGATTTTAAGAATCTTTTTAATATCCAATACTGCACCTCCTTTAATAAAATACAGTTTACCCGTAAACACCATATTATAAACCAATTCCAAACCTCTTATTTCTCATACATTGAATAATTGTTACTTTAATCTCTCATCAAAACATAATTGAATTTTAATACCAAATGGGTCTTCAACAATACCATATGCTTTACTAAATATATTACTGGCTAATGGTACAATTATTCTAACTCTTTCATCTGCAATTAAGCTATTGTAGAATTGTTGGATTTCCTCCAAATCAGCACTTTGAATACATAGAGAAGTATTATTACCAGCTTGGTACTTTTCATTAGCATCCATTGGATTTTCATTAAGCATAATTTTAGTCTTACCTATTTTTAAAACAGAGTGAGAGATGTGATTTTTATTTTCGTCATTAATTTCTATTGATTTATCCCCCATCTTTACCAGGTCTGAATATGTTATAATCATTAACTGTTCTGCATTAAAGTGTTTCTTGTAAAAATTAATAGCATCTTGTGCTTTTCCATTCATTGAAAGGAAAATAGCAATTTCTAGCGTTGTACTCATAATATTAATCTCCTTTGTATAATAAATTAGATATCAATGACTATATTATTGATATAATTAGAGTATAATACTCAAAGGTGTCAAAATATGAAACCTTTATTCAGGAAAATTTTAAAACGGAGGATATATGAAAAAATCAGAAAGATTAAACCATATGATGATGTATTTGAATGACTTAGATTACTTTAATTTAAGTGATTTAACAAATAAATATAACATTTCAAGAAGTACAGCTTTACATGACATTGCTTCATTAGAAGAATTGGGAATGCCTATTTATGCAGAGCAAGGTAGGTACGGAAGATATGTTATATTGAAAAATAGATTATTGTCACCTATTATATTTACCATAGATGAAGTATACGCTTTATATTTTGCAATGCTCACACTGAAAGCCTATGAGTCTACGCCTTTTCATTTAAGTATAGAAAAATTAAATGAAAAATTTGAAAACTGCCTATCAGGAGAACAAATAAAAGAAATTAATAAGATTAAAAAGGTCTTAAAATTTATAAGGAAAACTATCCTTCTATGAAAATAGAATTAGGTACAAAGACAATTATAAAGGGATTTTTTAATGTGGGTGAAGAAGAATTCATATCTAATTATTTCCTTAGGTACGGTACGTCTATTAAGTCAGTGAAACCACAATCATTAAAATCTATTATTTATGAAAAAATCAAAAAGATTCTAAATCATTATGAAGAAATTTAAGACTTATATATACTAAAATATTAATTTGATTAAAGCCCTAATTTATAAGTTTTATATTGAGGATATTAAAAAATTATGGGCGATAATTCAGATTTCTCATTAAGGTAATTTACAATCTGTAGATTTGACGTAGTAAATTATAAAAATGTTCTTTGAAAATTGAGTGATATAGCTTTTACAAGATATGTTATAATCGATTTGTAATGGTAAATTATTGCAATAAAACAAAATTTATATTTCGAATTGATTTAGAGGTGATACATATGGATATTACTATTGAATTTGGGGAAGTAAATGATATTGATGAATTAGAAAATTTTTATAATGATTTAAATGATTATTTGGCAGATGAAGTAAATTATCCGGGATGGATAAAGGGTATATATCCTGTAAGGCAAAATGCAATTGATGGCATTAAAAACGGAAATCTTTATGTAGCAAAGCATAATGGAACAAGCATTGGTTCTATTATTTTAAGCCATGAGCCTGAACCGGCATATTATAATGTTAAATGGGGATTTGAGTATGACTATTCAGATGTTTTTGTTATACATACATTTGCTGTTCAGCCAAGATTTATGAAATGTGGTGTAGGTAAAGCACTAATGGACTTTGCTGATAAGCATAGTGTTAAGTCAAAAGTTAAATCAATTAGATTGGATGTTTTTGAAGGTAATATGCCTGCCATTAGGCTTTATGAAAAATGTGGATTTGAATATATTGATACTGTTGATTTGGGCCTTGGAAACTACGGATTGGATTGGTTTAAACTGTATGAAAAATTAATATGAAATAATATGTATAGTCCTATATAGTATTTGTTGAATATTTTCCATATAGTTATGAATCAGTAAAATTAAATAGCAAATTTTAAAATCGTATTATTCAACATTGGATTTACGATTTTTTTTACACAATTCTAAAAAAAGAAGTAATAAAGGTTTTATTACTTTCTGACTATGGGAGGATCATATTATAAGTAGAAAGTGATTTTATTGAATATTTGAAAGTAATTGGTATATAATTAGATTAATGTGAATAAATGCAAATAAACTCGCTATGGATTTTGAGGGGATAATTATGTATTATAATACTAAATTCAAAATTATTAATATAACAATATCAATAATAACTATTTTAACAGCAATATTTTCTATTTTGAAACCTAATCTAAGAATGATTATTATGCCAATTGTGCTTATGTTATTAGGAATACAACAATTAATAATGGGTATTAATTATTTCAAGTTAAATAAGAAAAAAGAATATACCTTATTAATAGGAGTTAGTATATTTTTGTTCTTATGTTCAATAGTTTCAATTAAACTTATAAATTCCTAATATTATTAGGAGGGGTTTTTAGTGAAAATTTCAGAGAAATGCTTTAAATATTATAAATAAAGAAAATTACATAAGTGAGGATGTATTATGACAAAACATAAGATTTATACAATGAGTGTAGCAAGTGTCTACCCCCTTTATGTTATGAAGGCAGAGAAAAAGGGACGTACAAAAACAGAGGTTGATGAAATAATCCTATGGTTGACAGGATATAGCAAAGAAGAGCTAGAAGCTGAGCTGGAAAAACAGGCTGATTTTGAGACTTTCTTTGCAGAAGCTCCTAAAATGAATCCTTTACGAACTTTGATTAAAGGAGTTGTCTGTGGTGTTCGAGTGGAAGACATTGAAGAACCAACTATGAAGGAAATTCGCTATTTGGATAAGCTAATAGATGAGCTAGCAAAAGGAAAAGCGATGGATAAAATTTTAAGAAAATAATTATTAAAAGCGAAGAAACACTGATTTTATATGAGAAATATAAATAATTGGTGTTTTTTGTTGACCTGATTAATTTTGAAACATCATGTAATGTATTTTTAGTTAGTATAAAGGTTAGTGAGGTTATGTGAAATAAGTTATATAAAAATGTTAAGAAGAAGATTTTGCATATAAATTATTTCTTTTGTAGAAATAATGTGCCATCACTTTGAAGTTCTCCATATATTATATCCGCTAAATTAGATATATTTTGAATTTTAAGTTGAGAATATAACCAATCTTCGCTTAAATTTAATTCTTTCAAATTATGTTTAACTATTTTTCCGTCAGAAATTATTTCAGATGGTAAGTATTTTGGTGTAGGAATATTAATGTTCATATCAGATTTAGTAATTTGCTGATCTTGTGGCTTTTTCATTACACTTAAGTTTCCATTGGGCTCTAATATAGCATATTCTACTTCTTTAATAGAGAATATATTTTGTTTCCTAAGTAGCATTAATAAGTCATCTAAATTAACACGATTAGATGTTAAAGAAGCTTTTAAAATTACCCCTCTTTTTATAATTATTGTAGATTGACCATCAATTATTTGTCTTAATTTACTGAATTTTAAGCCAATGTATTCAACTAAAAGAGTTAATACACACCAAAAAATTAACCCTATAAAATCATCCCAAAAAGGTTCTTCGGTTTCACGAATCATATTAGCTGCTATTGAGCCAATTGTGATTCCAGTAAAGTAATTAAAAAAAGTTAGATGACTCATTTGTTTTTTCCCTAATATTCTGGTTAAAACTAGTAATGTTATAAAAAGTATAAATGTTCTTAGTAAGACGTCAGGTGTGTTTGTTGGGATCATTGGTATTACCTCCTAAAGTTATAGTGAAAATAATATTTATGCAAACAAAATATTGAAGTATAAAAAGTAATAAATATAAATGGATTATTGACTATTAATAACGTTTATATTCAAATAAATAGTCAATTATAATGATTAATGCATAAATTGTCCACATATTAAAAAAATGTATATAGAAAATTGATATTATTAGATGTGTGTAATATTGAGCCATATGTAGATTTTGCATAGCAATTAATAAAAATAGATTTTTGAAAATTGAATAATAGGATATTCAAAAGATATGTTATAATTATCCATAAATAAATTAAAATCATAAGTGGGTTTAATTTTTTATAGACTAGAATACTATATTGCTTGGGCAAGATATTTATCGAATCCTAGAGTTAACTGTTTTCGAGGTGAGAAAATAACAACACATGAGGAGGCTATATCAGAGGCTAAAAAGAAAAGTGAAGATGACTCTCATATTGCTGTTTTATTGAATGATGACGAGAATTTAATTGGAGAATTATTTTATTTTTATGAAGAACCAGACACCTATTCCATAGGATGGAATTTTAATGAACAATATGAGGGAAGAGGATATGCTGGCGAGAGTGCGAAAGCTTTATTTCAATACCTTTTCAACGAAAAAAGAGCTAGAAGATTATATGCATATGTTGAAGATGATAACTATCGATCACAAAAACTGTGTGAAAAATTAGGGATGCGTAAAGAGGGATGTTTTTTAGAATTTATTTCGTTTATAAAAGATGAAAATGGAATTCCTAAATATGAAAATACGTTTCAGTACGCATTACTGAAAAAAGAATGGGAGAAACAACAAATTTAATTCTGTTACAATTAATGTAATTTGAAACATAAAACTAAAAATGATATAATTAAAAATAAAATAAGAAAGCGGTGATAAATTTGGATAAAATATCGCTAGATAAAGAAACGATCCTTAATGCAACAGAAGAAATAATTCGCCGTTTCGGACCAGATAAAGCGAATATAACTGACGTGGCAAAATTATTAAAAGTAAGTCATGCTGCAATTTATAGATATTATAATGGAAAAACAGATCTATGGAACGCTGTTACCGAGCGTTGGCTTACACGTTTGCATGCTCCGTCAAATAACATATTAAAAGAAGATAGTCCTGCAGATGTTAAACTTAGTAATTTACTCGAAAGTTTTGTTGAAGCTAAGCATAACAGTGCTATTAATGATCCGGAAATGTTTGCGAACTACATAAAACTAGCTCAGAGATCAATGGAAGTAATAAAAAATGGTATAGAAGAGGGAATTAATTCTATTGAGAAGGTTATAGTGCAAGGAATTACAGAAGGTATATTCTTTACAGAATCTCCTTATCAAGAGGCGAGATCTGTATATCTTGCAACCAGCGTTTTTATTCATCCAAACACATTTGAAGATCCTGACAGAAAACAAAACATAGAATCTGTTATAAATCTTTTAATAAAAGGACTTAAGAATTCCAATAAGTAAATATTTTATATAAGAAATGGCCGACTATTATCGGCCATTTCTTATATGGTTATCTAAATCACAGTCACATTAAAATGTAAATTAATGCAAATCATACAATTTATTTCTTATTATTTTCCCCAGGTAACCTGCAATGGATTTCTATCTACCAAACGTTTATACGTGTATTTTGGAAAGCCGACCATAAGTCCTGCTGTAACCTTCATATTTTCTGGCAAATTCAAAATATCAAGTAATGGCTTATAACCAGAAGCAGCACAAGCGTCAAAAAATCCAGTAATGCAACTTCCAAGTCCCATTGAAGTCGCATAAAGTTCAGCATATGCTAGAGAAAAAAGCGTACTGTCATGTCCCATTGATGAAGAATTTTTATGAACTATTGGTATTACTAGACAAGGAGCATTACGTAATACAACATCCTCACCAGTCTCACGATAGTGTCTTACATGATTGGTAAATGGTGCTTCTAATGGTGATCCAGCATAAGGTGGGTGTTTCAATGCCTCTTCTAACCAATCAATTGCAACCGATGTGATTTTGCGTAATGTATCAGGATTATCAATTACATGATAGGAAACTCCTTGTGAATTACCACTTGTTGGCGCAAATCTGGCAATATTTAAAAGCTGTTCTATCTTTTCTCTAGGAACTGGTTTATTTTGAAATTCCCTAATAGAACGTCTGCTGCGGAGAAAGCGAGATGCAGTATCTTCGTCAAGAACTGGTGTTTTTTCTAGTTCTACTTGATTTGCTAAAGGCGTTTTTACATTGTCAAGTGCTGCCCAGTGACAAACAGCAACACAGTGACCACATGCGATACAAAACTGTCCTACTACCTTTGGTCCATTTTCATCCATACCTATAACACCAGTTGGACAGACTTTGGAGCAGCTTCCACACTTAGTACATTTAGATTGATCAACCTGTATCAAATTTCTATTATCCTTTTCCATATTATAATTCCTCCCCTTGAGATGATTATATAATTTAATCACGAGTTACAAGTACTTGATGATGTAACTTGTAATTGAATTTTATCATATAATAAAGCTAATTACAAGTTTATAAATATGTAACTTATAATTAGTTATGCCAGCTCCACATATAATTTGAATATATAAAACACCATCAGCCCTGTCTTTACTAATAAGGTAATTTTCATAATAGTAGATTTCTTATTTTTTGCGATAATCAAAAATTTAAAAATAATTTTTTAAAGTAGTTTTACTTTGAAAATTGAACAATGTGATGTTTACCAAATGTGTTATAATTGTTTTGCTGAAGTAAATTTATGTAAAACAATGATACAATAAAGCTTCATTGGAGTAGCATATAAATTTTATTTATTGGAGGAATAGAAAAAGATGAAAATAGGTTTTTTTGATTCAGGTATTGGCGGTATCACTGTATTATATGATACGTTAAAAGTGTTACCTAATGAAGATTATATATATTATGCAGATACATCAAATGTTCCATATGGACCAAAACCAAAAGATGAAGTTAAAAAGTATATTTTAAATGCTATAGATTTTATTGTTGAACAAGGAGTTAAGGCAGTAGTTATTGCTTGCAATACTGCTACAAGTGTAGCAATAGAGGCGTTGAGAAGTAAATATAGCATTCCGATTATTGGTATGGAGCCTGCAGTAAAGCCTGCCATTGAAAAAAACAAAGATATGAATAAACGAGTATTGGTAACTGCCACTGCTTTGACGTTAAAGGAAGAAAAATTACATAATCTTATTTATAAATTAGATAACGAACATGTTGTTGACTTACTTCCTCTTCCAGGATTAGTTCAATTCTCAGAAAGACTTGAGTTTGATGAACAAATAGTATTACCGTATCTTAAAGAGGAGTTATTTAAATTTGATTTAAATAATTATGAGGCTATTGTTTTAGGGTGTACCCATTTTTCTTACTATAAGGATATGGTTAGAAAATTAGTGCCTTCAAATGTTAGTATAATCGATGGAAACATTGGCACTGCAAAAAATCTTAAAAGAATTTTGAAAGAAATGAATTTATTAAATGAAGGGCATGGCAACATCACTTTCTATAATTCAGGAATTAGAGTCGAGGATAAAGCAGCATTAGATAGATATAACAGACTATTTGAAAGAATGGATAATATCAACCAATATAATTAACTTACCTATGCAAAGGTTCATACCTGTGATTTTGGAGATGAATGCAGATTAACAGCCAGTGATGATTTTTATGTTGCCGATTTAGGCACTTCCCAAGGTAATGTAAAAATAGGTGCAATGATTTGCTATGACAGGGAATTTCCAGAAAGCGCAAGAATTCTTATGCTAAGAGGCACTGAGATTATTTTAGTACCAAACGCTTGCCCTATGGAGATAAACCGCATTTCACAGTTGAGATCAAGAGCATATGAAAATATGGTTGGTATTGCAACTGTAAATTATCCAAAAGGTAAACCTGACTGCAATGGCCATTATTCTGCATTTGATGGGATTGCGTACAGACCTTCCGACTTTGGTTCAAGAGACACGCTTATTTAAAATGAATGGTGTGTTTTTTTATGCTCAAAGTTTTTAGGAAATGAGGGGGGACAATTTGTAAAGTCCAAGTTAAAACCGCCACCCCATATTATATAGTAAATAACTCATAAAATAAATCCTAAAATTTTATGTTAATGTTTTATTACTTAAATAAAAATAACATCTACAAATGAATTTATTAAATCAGTCGGATCATCTAATCCTTTTTCTGGTTCTAGATGCCCAGTAGAGTTAAGCTCAACAAGACCAAGAATAAATGAAGATACCATTGCGGTTAATTGTTTCGGCGATTTATTAACAGTACATTTTTGTTCATGAGCTTTTTCCAAACATTCATACAAGAGTGCAAATACTTCAATGGCTGAAATGTGCAGGGTAGGATATTGCTCCTTATTCCATTGCTTGCGGAACATTAATGGATAATGCTCTTGATTCTTTATACCAAAATCATAAAATGCATATAAGACTTCATAAACAAGTTTTTTTGGATCATTTATTTCTCCAATTAATTTTGAAATACGGTTTTTTAGCGTATCAAAATTTTCAATTACAATGGCTGCAAGTAAATCATCTTTATTTTTAAAATATACATAAACTGCACTTCTAGATAAATTCGTTTCTTTTCCAAGGTCACGCATACTAACCGAATCAACACCACCTGTATCAATCATTTGCCTTGTGACATCAATCAATTTTTGTTTTGTATCATTACTATTTTTCATATGAACCTCTTTTACCAATATATTTATAAATAATTTTACAACACTATATTGACACCGTCAATGTTAGGGATTATAATAAATTCAAGTTGACAGTGTCAATGATAAAATATGTTAACGTTACTTGCAAAGAAGGAGTGTTATTATGTTAAATGAAATTAATTTAAATAAAAAAACAATTATTATAACTGGGGGGAACTCAGGATTAGGTTATGAATGTGCTAAAAACATTGCTAAAGCTAATATTAATAATCATGTTATACTAGCTTGCCGTAATGCAGCTAAAGCAAATGATGCAGTTAATTCACTAATTAAAGAAACAAACAATAACAACATAACTTCTTTGGAACTTGACCTTGCATCCTTAGAATCAGTAAGAAATTTTGTGAGCAAATTTTCAAAATCAAATTATCCACCACTATATGCTTTAGTTTGCAATGCAGGATTAATTATGGTTGATAAAACTCATTATACTAAAGATGGCTTTGAAAGTACCTTTGGAATAAATCATCTTGGACATTTTCTACTATCCAATATGCTGCTAGAAAAGATGACTGATTCAGGTAGAATAGTCTTTGTTAGTAGTGGAACTCATGATCCATTACAAAAAACAGGGATAGCTGAGCCTGTATATAAAAATGCAAGATTATTAGCTTATCCTAAGGATGCTCATGAAAGTAAAAATATGATGACAATTGGTCAACGTCGCTACACAACTTCAAAATTATGCAATATATACTGCGCATATGAGTTATCCGAAAGAATAAAAGAACAAACTAATAAAAATATTACAGTAAATGCTTTTGATCCTGGACAGATGCCAGGTACAGAGTTTTCACGCACTTTTCCTCCTTTAATGAAATTTGTTTGTGATTATATTCTCCCTATTTTTACTTTAGTTCGTCCAAGTGCTAATACTGCTAGCAAATCAGGTAAAGCATTAGCATTACTCATAATTAATCCTGAGCTTAATGAAATTACAGGTAAATATTTTAAAGGCACAAAGGAGATAAAAACTTCGAAGCTTTCCTATAATAAAGAAAATAGAAAAGATTTATGGAGGACAAGCATTGAATTATCAAAACTAAATAAAGATGAAACAATATTAAACTTAGACTAAGAATAATTCATAGATTTCAGCTTATATATGTAAGATGAGGAAAATATCATGGAGAAAAAAGGACGTACAAAAAAAGAAGTTGATGAAATCATTCGCTGGTTGACAGGATATAGACAGGAAGAGCTAGAAGCACAAATGTAAAAACAGACAGATTTTGAGACTTTCTTTAGGGAAGCTCCCACAATGAACCCTTTAAGGATCTTGAGTAAAGGGGTTGTCTGCGGTGTCCGAGTGGAAGATATTGAAGAACCAATTATGAAGGAAATTCGCTATTTGGATAAGCTAATAGATGAGTTAGCAAAGGGAAAAGCGATGGATAAGATTTTAAGAAAATAATGATTAAAAACGAAGAAACACTGATTTTATATGTAAAATATAAAATCAGCGTTTTTTTGCCAGATTAATACTCAAATAAGAAATAATTATGTATATATTCAAAGATGTTGAATAACACATATATTTATGTTGACTTATTATTGGTATCTTTATAACGAAGTCCATCGATAACAATGGACATTAATTTATTGAATCGTTCGATATCCAAATCACCTTTACGCTGCTCTATAGCAAACAGAAGACTCATCATAAGGGTAATTAAATCCTTTATATCTATATCTTCACGTACAGCCTTGGTTTGCTGAGCACTGGTGAGGAGAGTAGCAAATGTTGACTGAAAATCCTGTAGCACATCAAAATCTGTCATTCCGGTATTTAAAGCATCTTTTAACGCCTTGTTAGTAAATCCATCTTCTATGATATGTATAAAGAAATTAAAAAAAGCTTCACCTGGATCAATATTATTAATTAGAGACTTAGCTCTTTTTGTAAGCTGCTGTTTATAATTAATATTTACTGCCTCAAATAGTGCTTCTTTGTTTGGAAAATGGCGGTATACTGTACCAATGCCTACACCAGCCTGACGAGCAATTTCACTTATAGGAATTGACGTCCCTTTTTCAGAAAAAATCTTATATGCCGCATCAAGTATCTGCTCTCTATTTTGTTTTGCATCCGCTCGCAAGGATTTTGAATTATTATCATCAGGCTGCGGAATATTCTCTGTCTTGTGTACAGAGCACTCTTTATTTGTCATCCAGATAACCACCTTTCTTTTTTATTTTACTTCAAAGTTTGAATATTGACAACGGAATCACCATTCCGTATAATATTTAACATAAGCGGAATGTGAGTTCCGTTTAGTTAATATTAAAAGGCGGTGTGTATTATGAATGAAGAAAATAAAAATATCAGAAGTCCAAGGGAAATATTTGAACTTGCCCAAACTATGTTTCTAAATAAGGACTTGAGCAGTTTTTCTGACTTATTTGCAAGTGATGGTATATTGGAATTGCCGTTTCATATTCAAAAATCAATGAGGTTAATTCAGGGACGTGAGAATATTCGTAATTATCTTGCGATGATGCCAGCTGCACTTTTAAAACCAATAGGATATAAATCCATGACAATACATGAGACAAGCAATCCTGAAATTATTATAGCTGAGTATGATATGTACGGTGAAGTTACGGCTAATAACAAGCCTTTTCAGAGGAGGTATCTTCAAGTTGTTGAGGTTCGTAATGGCGAAATTATAACTTTACGCGACTATTGGAATCCAATTGATACATTCGAAATACTTGATCGTTTGCCTGAGCTTTGTACTATTCTTACACAAAAGTAAAAGTGATTATTATAAGGAGAGATGTAAAATGTCAAAGGTTGTTATTTTCAACGGTAGTCCAAGAAAAAATGGGTATACCACAAAATTGTTAGAACAAGTAGCAAAAGGAGCGAAATCTAAAGGGGCCGAAATAATTGAATTTGATTTAAATGATTCTGGAATTCGTGGTTGTCAAGGATGTTTTTACTGCCGTACACATGATGGTTGCGCGGTTAAGGATTATCTACAGCCAATGTATAAGGCTATTACTGAGGCAGATGCTATTGTATTTGGTTCTCCAATCTATTATTACCAAATTACAGGTCAAGCAAAAATTTGGTTAGATCGTACATTTCCAATGGTTGGAGATAATTTTGCACCGAGACATTCTGGTAAAAAGTTAATAACGATATTCACTCAAGGTAGCCAAAATCCTGAAATGGGTGCGGAAGGCATTAAATTTGTTAATAATATGCTTGCAGCATATGGTTGGAAATTAGAGGATAGTATTCTTTGCTGTGGAACTACTAATTTTCATTCAGAAAAGCTTGGAAGGTATGATTCTAATTTAGAGCAGTTTGAGGAACTATCTTTGAGAGCATTTAAGGATGGAGAAAATCTAGTTAGGTAAATTTCAAACACACAATATCATTATTAATCAATAAAAATAAAGAATAGATTTTAAAGTCGCATTATTCAAATGAATTTGCGATTTTTTATTCTTTAGTCGCTTGCGATTTTGTTCACTCTTTTTCAAATTCAAGTTTTATATTTTGAATAAAAGCAAATAATAAATCAAGACCAAGTATAAATGCTAAGAAAAAAGTTATAGTTGACAATTAGTCTAATTAGACTATAATATGTAGTGATGTTAGTCTAATTAGACTGATGATAAATAGAAATGTATTGTCAATATCCGTTAATATATTAAATAAGTAAGTATTTAACATTTATTGAGAACTGTAAGCATTTCATAATAAAGATTAAACAAAAGAAAGGATGAAAAAAATGATTAAATCGTTTTTAATGATAGGACAGTCAAATATGGCTGGGCGTGGATTTATTCATGAGGTACCCCCAATTTATAATGAAAGAATACAAATGTTGCGTAATGGTAGATGGCAGATGATGACGGAGCCAATTAATTATGACAGGCCTGTTTCAGGAATAAGTCTTGCCGGTTCATTTGCAGATGCATGGAGTCGTCAAAATCAAGAAGATACTATTGGTTTAATTCCTTGTGCTGAAGGTGGAAGCACACTGGATGAGTGGGCTGTAGACGGAGTACTTTTTAGATATGCTGTAACTGAAGCTAAATTTGCTATGGAAAGTAGTGAACTCACAGGAATTCTATGGCATCAAGGAGAAAGTGATAGTGTTAATGGTAACTATAAAGTATATTATAATAAATTACTTTTAATTATTGAGGCTTTTAGAAAAGAGTTGAATGCTCCAGATATTCCAATTATTATTGGTGGATTAGGAGAATTTTTAGGTAAAGAAGGATTTGGGAAAAGTTGCACTGAATATAAATTCATTAATGAAGAGTTACAAAAGTTTGCTTTTGAACAAGATAATTGTTTCTTTGTTACAGGATCAGGTTTAACTTCTAATCCTGATGGTATTCATATTGATGCAATTTCTCAAAGAAAATTTGGTTTACGTTATTTTGAGGCCTTTTCTAATAGACAACATGTATTGAAGCCATTAATTAATGAAAATGAGCTGCTGAATTTAAATAATGCTAGAACACATACTAAAAATGAAAAGATATATATAAAAAGTATGGAGTTTGCATTAGGAAAAATATCATATGAGGAATTTGTATCTCAATTCATGCAAACCAACAATGATTAAATCTTATAATTATGAAATAACAGTTAATATAATTTTGATGAAGAGCATAAAGAAGGTGTTTTTTTGATACCATTACTAATTTTAGGTTTATTAAAACAAAACCCTGGTTCTTATGGATACGAATTATTAGCCTTAATGGAAGAGAGACACTATAAATATATAGCAAATTTCACCAAAGGTTCATTCTACTACAATCTTCAACAATTAGAAGAAAAAAAATATATTAAAAAAGTTAACAAATTAGATAATACTAGAGAGACTAATAATTACATTATAACTGAACTAGGAGATAAGGAATTTGAAAAATTAATGTATAAGTATGGATCTAAGACAGATTATATAAACTTATCGTTTTATGCAGCAATGTTGTTTGCTGATGAATATAAAAGCGAGGATCTAACAAAACTAATAGAAATACAAATTGAACAAACTAAAAAGAAAATTTCCTTATTAGAACAATCTCTTGAGCATGATGAAACTATTCCTACATATTTTAGAAAAATGTTGGAAAATTCACGTTCTCATCATTTAGTAAATGTAAAGTGGTTTGAAGGACTATTAGAAGATATAAGAAATGAAAATTAATATAAAATCATAATTTATTTATTCTTTAGAATACTAGAATATATATTCTGATATTCTAAAGAATATGCTGGAATAATGCGGCTTTTAAAGTTACAGCCTTTATCCCATTCATAATAAAGCTAATCGTTTTTTCAATATTATATTCTTTATCATTCTTACTAAAATAGCAATATTGAGCACAACTATATACTGATGAGGAAATTAGTTTGACTAATATATTTGTGTCTTTAGAATCTAACTCATTTCTAGCTACCATACTATTTAATATTTTTTCGATAAGATTGTCTATTTTATATTTTAATAAATTATCTACAGTAGAAGCTATAGATGTAGAATCAATTTTACGCTTTTGATAAAATGAAATATTGTATTCATAAAGGAAGAAAATAAGTTCCTTTATAATCTCTTCATTTAAATCTGTAGCATTTAAAATTTCTATTGGTAACATTTCTTCAAAACAATCTATAACAAGTTCTTCCAATAAAATATACTTATCTAAATAGTGAGCGTAAAAAGTTGCTCTATTTATAGTTGCCTTTGTTGTAATATCTTTAATTGTTATGTATTTAAAGTCTTTTTCCTCAAGTAATTGAATAAACGACTCTTTAATCAAATTTTTAGTTCTTACTGCTCTTGGATCTTTTTCATTCATAATTTATCATTAATCTCCTTTGACAAAACAACAGATTTAATAAAATGTTGTTTATACAACATAGCTAAAAATCTATTGGTTGTAGCTTTATGAGTAATCAAATATTATATTAACATACACTTATATTTTAAACAACACATGTTTAATAGGAGGAAATATAATGAAAATTTTAATGATAGGTAGAGGCGTAATTTCAACACAATATGGATGGGCTTTAGAAAAAGCAGGTAATGATGTGACATTTTATGTGCGCCAAGGAAGAATCAATCAGTATGGTGATATAGTGAATTTAAAAATATTAGATGGCAGAAAGAACAAAAAAGGTGATTTAGTAAATACCGCTTGGAAAATTAAAATGATAGAAGAATTGTCATCTAACCATGATTTTGATTTGATTATGATAAGCGTAAATCATAATCAATTAAGTACTATAATAAATTGGTTAGAACCACTTGTTAAAAATTCAACTGTTCTAATATTTAATAATATTATTAATGAGCCTTTAAACTCAATTGGATCAATTCCTAAAGAACAAGTTGTTTGGGGATTCCCAGGAGCTGGCGGATCTTTTATAAATAAAAACACGTTAGATGGTGGGTTCATGAAAAACATATTTATGGGCTTCATTGACAATACTACTAATAAAGCTAGATATGATATGGTAACTCGACTATTTAAAAATGCAGGTTTTGGTATTTCTGAACAGAAAGATATGCGTAATTGGCTATGGTTTCATGTAATTACTAACGCAAGCATGATGGCAGCAGCCTCAAAAGTAGGTTCGCTTAATAATCTATTTGATTCTGCAAATGCCCTTAAAGATTTTGCTTTAATATTAAGGGAACTTACACCATTGATGGCAGCTAAGGGCTCTAAGGTTAGTACAATAATAAATATCGCAGTGAATTTACCTGCAGGTATTGTGGCTTTTGTAATGAAATTAGCATTAGCTGAAGGTAAGCTGCCAAGAGAAATAATGAGAAGTGCTAGTGGGAGTGAAAATCTAAAAGCTGAAAGTAATGTAATATTTGTGCGCGATACTCTTGCTGAAGCACGTAGACTTGGGATATCACTTCCTAGGCTTGAATCTTTAGAGTCACCTATTTATAAATAATTTTAGTGCTTTTTAAACAAAAATAACTAGACAGTTTTTTGGTTCATGTAAATTTTAAATTGAGGTATAAAATGTTTGAAGGATATGACGAAACTAAAATACCTGAATACTATAAATCTGGTAATCCTAATCAAGAATTAGATACGGCCGATTTTCCGTATTATATACTTGAATATAAATACGTATTAATAGAAAACACTGGAACTATTAAAGAAAAGAGCCTCTAATTGGTATGATTCATCTATATTACTTATTTATAAATTCAGAAATTGTCTTTGCCATATAGTCATCACTTTGCCTCATCCCACCTTTAGCCCATTCGATTAATACATTATATAATCCACCGGCCATATAATCAATCCAAAATTTATGCTGATCTGGAAGAAGTGAATCTTTGCAGAGAATCCTTTGGGATAGTTCATAAAAAGATTCAATACATTTTTCAAGAAGTATGTTAATTAAATTGGAATTAATTAAATTAGAAATTAACTTCTCATGTTTTCTAAAATAGGAAAAGTATAAGCGTAAATTCTCATAATTGTCTAGTTTTTCTTTCTGCATTACTTCCTTAGAATATTCTTTTAAGAGTTCATCAATGTATGTGGTAATAATATCTTCCTTTATATTATAATTTCTATAAAAAGCCATTCGAGAAACTCCAGCTTTTTTTGCTATTTCTGTAATAGAGATTTCTTTAAAATTCTTTTTTTCCATTAAAATCATAAGTGCAGTGAAAATACTTTCTTTTGTTATTATATTTTGTATATTAGCGGCTTTATTTACCATAACAATATCCTTTCTTTTGTAACGTTTGCTCTATCTTCTATTGAAATATTCTTTTGCCCCAATTATACTATACTCAAATAAGCGTTACAATTGTAACGGTGAAATTTGAGGAGGATATTATGAAAATTTTATATTTCACAGCAACAGGAAATAGTCTATATATAGCAAAAAGCCTTGGAAGCGATTATTATTCAATTCCTAAATTAATAAAAGAAGGTAAATATGATTTTGAAGATGAAAAAATTGGGATTGTATTTCCAATTTATAATAGCGGAGTTCCTAAAATAGTTGAAGAATTTTTAAATAAAGCAAAATTTAAGGGTAAATATATTTTTGGAATAGCAACTTATGGAATGTATGCTGGTGCAGCAACAAGACACCTTTTGGAAATTGGTAATAGAAATAGAATTGAATTTTCTTATATTAATGAGATAGTTATGATTGATAACTACCTTCCAGGATTTGATATAAATAAGGAGCTAGAAAAAGAACCTAAGAAAAAGATAGAAGAGAACTTAGAAAAAATAATTAAAGATATTAATGAAGAAAAGAAATATATTAAAAAGCATTCTTTTATTTCTAGTGGTCTTAGAATACTAAGTGAAAAAATATTTTATGATGATGAATTTGAAAAGAATTTTACTGTAGAAAATACTTGTACTGGCTGCAAAACTTGTGAAAAAGTGTGCCCTGTAAATAATATAAAAGTAGATAAGAAACCCGTATTTATGAACAATTGTCAGAGATGTTTGGCATGTACTAATAATTGTCCACATAATGCAATAAGAGTTAAAAAGGAAAAAAGTAAAACTAGATTTATTAATCAAAATGTTACATTGAAGGAAATAATAAATGCAAACAATTAATTTGTATTCTTCCATTATTTCCTTTCTAATATATTATATGTCATGACAATTATTATGACTTATAATTAATTATATATCAAACAATAATAACAATAAAACAGGTGAAAATCAAAATGTCTTAGACAATTAGGGAGGCTTTAATGTGAAAAGAAAGATAATTTTAAATCTGGCAATAAGTCTTGATGGATATATAGCTTCAGAAGATGGTGGATATGATTGGATAGCTGGACATGGAGATAATACATTAAATACTGAAAATAAATTTGATTTTGACAAATTCCTAGAAGGTATAGATATAGTAGTTATGGGTAAAAATTGCTATGACCAAGATATGCATAATGATTATAAAAGTAAAAAAGTATATGTAGCAACATCTCAAAAACTTCAAAATCAAGATAATCTTCATTTTATTAGCGGAGATATTGTTAAAATAATACAAGAAGAAAAAGAAAGGGACGGTAAGGATATATTCCTATTTGGAGGTGGAGGTCTTGTAGACAATTTTATCAAAGCCGATATTATTGATGAATTTATAGTGGGAATAATTCCAATTATACTGGGCAAAGGAAGACCTTTGTTTTTAGAAAATAATCCAACAATAAAGCTGCATTTAGATGAAGTTTTCGTAGAGGATGGTATCACCATTTTAAAATATATAAAAAGAAAAACAGAAGATTGTTAATTGAAGATAAAAAACTATGAAGAGAGTTTTTAGATGTTATATTTACAAAAACAGCTTTTTATTGTAAAATGTATTAAAAGCAATGAAAAGAAGAGTAGATAAAATAATTCGTTTTCAGAGAGCTCTAGATGGTGGGATTGAGCAATGGATTTTTATTGAAGAAGGTCTTGGAGCTGCACACTGAGTCTATTTTATCCGATAGCTAGTAATCCGTAATACTCTCTCACATATAGGTGGAAGATAACGGCTACGTGCTCTTGGACAGGGTACCCATTGAGGGTATAAATTAAACTAGAATTCAGATGGGGATAAAAACCCAGCATGAATCAAGTTTTACTTAATAGAGGTAGGATGTGACGGAATACCCCGTTATAGGTATAGAGTATCTCATTTTTGATGTACTTGAAGAGGTGTATACGGCAACGCATACATAAACTGAGGTGGTACCACGAATTTATAACTTTCGTCCTCAAGATTAGAAATCTTGGAGGTGAAGGTTTTTTTTATTTGTATTAAGGCAATATCAGAAGAATAACAAGTAAATCCGCTTTCTTGCCTGATAAAAAACTTAAGGCAAAATTGAAAGTGATATTTTCTTTTATATGCCTAAATTAATCAATAAATAAGTAAAGGTGGTAACAAAAATGTATGAGCAATATGAAAATTTAAATGAATTAGAAAATATAATGACAAATGCAAATGAATTTATAGTGGAGAGAATAAAAAAGTTAAATAAACTTAGTGAGTTAGGAATAAATCCATATCCTTATAATTACGATTTTAACAAAAAAACTTATACAAAAGAGATATGTGATAATTTTGATACTATTGATGAAAGTAAAGTATTTTCTTTAGCAGGAAGAATAATGTTTCTTAGAAGAATGGGAAATGCAACTTTTGCTAACATAGTAGATGAAAGAGGAAATATACAAATATTTTTTAGTAAAAAGTTAATTGGAAATGAAAATTATAATGTTTTAAAATTAATAGATGTCGGCGATATTATTGGGGTAGAGGGAAGTGTATTTAAGACTCAGACGGGAGAAATAACTATTAGAGCAAACAAATTTGAATTGTTATCTAAATCAATAAGAACCCTTCCTGAAAAATATCATGGAATTCAAGATTCAGATTTAAGACAAAGACATAGATCTTTAGATATGATAATGAATTCAGACGTTAAGGAAAGATTCATAAAACGTTCTAAAGCAATTACTGCAATTAGAGAATATTTGAATGATATGAATTTTATTGAATGCGATACTCCTGTACTTGATACTAAATATGGTGGAGGAGAAGCAAAACCATTTAAAACTTTTGTTAATGATTTAGATTGTGAAGTATATATGAATGTCTCTCCAGAATTATATTTGAAAAGACTTATTGTTGGAGGAATAGAAAGGGTTTATACATTTGCAAGATCTTTTAGAAATGAAGGAATTGATAGAACACATTATCCAGAATTTACTCTAATGGAATGTTATATGTCTTATGCAGACTATGAAGATATGATGAGAATTATGGAAGGAATATATGAATATGTGTTTATGTCTGTTAATGGCTCTACTAAAATAAAATATGGTGAAGAAGAAATTGATTTTAAAGCTCCATGGAAGAGAGAAACTATGTGTAATCTTGTAAAACAAGATACAGGTATTGATGTAGAGAATTTAACTAAAGAAGAAATTATAAGTAAAATAAAAGAGAATTCTCTTTTGATTGAAGAGCAAAATGAAGGTTTAAATATAAATGAAGTTTCTAAAGGAGAATTAATAACAAATCTTTTTGAAGCATATAGCGAGAAGAAATTAATACAACCTACTTTTGTTATAGACTTTCCAAAAGAATCATCACCACTTTGTAAAGTTCATAGGGAAAATCCAGATCTAATTGAAAGATTTGAACCATATGCCTATGGAGTAGAGCTTGGAAATGCTTATTCAGAATTAAATGATCCATTAAGGCAGCGTATATTATTACATGACCAAGCTGAAAAATTAAGAGGAGGACTAGAAACAGCAAGTCCAATGGATGAAGAATTTGCTATAGCTATTGATACAGCAATGCCACCAACTGGAGGTCTAGGTATCGGTATTGATAGAATGATAATGTTTCTAACTGGATCAAATACAATAAAGGATGTTATTGCATTTCCTTTAGTTAAAAGATAAAAATAAAAATAGAATGACTAGATAAATATTATTAAAAGGAATACTTAGAGCAATAAGAGCTTTGGGTATTCCTTTTTTATTTTTATGAATGTACTAAGCTACTAAGTAATAGGGCACAAGAATTTTCATAAGGCTTTGTAAAATTTAGAGAGATATTTAAAACAAGCTCAAAACATTTATTCAATATTCTTATATGGTAAAGAATATATATTCTCCACCATATTTATTCTTCAGAATACTAGAATATATATTCTAGTATTCTGAAGAATATGCTGGAATAATGCGGGCTTGAAGGTTGTTGGCTTAAAAAAGTTCGATTTTTATATGATTTAAGATAGGAAAATACGTCTTAAATATTAGTAGAGAAAAATTTTAATAGAGTAATAAAATTATGGAATGCATTTGTTAAATGATTAGGGGTGAAATAAAAATTGAATTAAAAAGAGAAAAGACTTTTGTAAAAAGCAGATGGCTCTGTAATTTTTATTATAAAGTTGGATTGATAGCAATGGTTATTTTTTCAATAAACGTAGGTAGCGTCCTATCTTTGCATTACATTTTATGGGTATAGGTTTAAGATAGTGGAAACAGTTTGTGAATTTTATTAGCATTGATATTATGAAAAAAGTAAATTATTGTATCAACGCATTAAGATATTCGTAGTTATTTGGAGATATTGTCCGTTGTTAGTGGGCTCATCTATTTTTATTTTTAAAAATAACTTTGCATGAATTGGGAGTACAAAAAAGAAACCGCCATTTCTGGCGGAAGAGTATCTATCGATTCTGGTTTCTACATTTAGCTGGGAGTTTACCTTACCATAGCAGGATACTATCAAAGAAACCAGATTAGAGTTTTATTTTACTATATTAAAAGTTCCTTCTTTTCTAGGTGCTGCTTTAGTTTCTTCTTTACTGTTATAGCCCAAAACAGCAGTACCAAACACCGCATAATCTTCAGGAACACCTAGTTCTGTAAGTACGCTTTTAACTTTAGGATCTTCTCCAGTAATAGCTAATATATGAATCCAGCAAGATCCAATATTAAGTGAATGAGCAGCTAAAAGCATGTTTTGAAGTGCAGCAGCACAATCAGATTCCTTTGTAGGTAAAGTTTTATCATAAGATGTAATGACTATTGTAGGTGCATTATAAAATGGATTAAAATTAGGATTTTCACCCATTTTTCTATATTGTTCTATAGACGACTTTAACATAGCTTCTTTTATTGCAGAAATTAGTTTTTCAATCTTTTCTTTATTTTGAACTGCTGTGAAATGCCAGCCTTGTTTGCCCATAGCTGTTGGAGCAAATTGGGCAGCATCTAAAACAGTATTTAAGTCTGCATCAGAAATTTGATTTTCTTTATAAGTTCTTATACTTCTTCTTGTTAAGATATTTTGAATTATTTCATTCATAGTTTTTCTCCTTTCAATTTAAAAGACATTTTAATTTAATCTTTATATTTACTAAATGGTAATAAATATATAAGATTTTTGCTTAATAAAAAAACATCATCACCTTTGACTAATACATAAATTAAATTTATAATTAATCTATCAAAATTTAAATGTAATTTATAAAGTAATATAATGATATCAATATGTATATCATATGTCTAATTAATATTTTTCATTGAATCAATAACTAAAAGTTATAGATTGTTATTAATGCTTTATAACTTAAAATATTATAAATTAAGGAGTGCATTTATGAACTGGCAGCAATTAGAATATTTTAAAACTGTAGCGGAAACACAGAATTTCACATCAGCAGCTAATTTGCTTTCCGTAACACAGCCAGCCTTGAGTAAAGCTATTTCAAAATTAGAAGAAGAGCTAAATGTACCATTATTTGAAAAAAATGGCCGCAATATAAAATTAACTCGTTTTGGCAGTATGTTTTTAATACATGCTAACGCTGCAATAAATGAGATTAGTAAAGGAATTCAGGAATTACAGGATATAATTAATCCTATGGCAGGCACAGTTTCCATGTCTTCACTTTACACTATTGGAACACATTTTATTCCTTCGATTATAAGTGAATTTTTGAAGGAAAGTCCAAATACAAAATTTGAATTTGGGATTCAATCAACTTTTAATATTTTAAAAGGCCTTAAGGATGGTAAGTTTGATTTTGGTTTTTATGATGAATTTGAAGATATTAAAAGGTATGAAGAAATAGAGTCAGTTCCTATAAAAAATGAGGAGCTTGTTCTCATAGTCCCTAAAAATCATCATCTTGCTGATAAAACAGAAGTATTTCTAAAAGGCTTAAAAGAAGAATCGTTTGTGTTTTTTTCAGAAGGAATCAAAGGAAAAATGTGTTCTATTTTCGAAAGCATTGGTTTTGTTCCAAAAACATCTATAGAATATAATGAAAGCAGTATGGTGGTAACAGGTTTTGTTAGTGCAGGTCTTGGTATTTCTATAGTTCCTAACACCCCAAATTTAATAACAGAAGAAGTATCAGTATTAAAAATAAAAGAACCCAACTGCTATAGAACTGTGCATATGGGATGGTTGAAGAATGGATATATGACTCCTTCAGCTAAAATATTTAAAGATTTTGTTATTGAGGCCTCCTCAAAAATCGATATTTAATAAGATTTGCATTAAAGTATAGTTATTAGACGTACGGTGAGCCATGTCATAAATAAAATACAATTTTTAATTATTCATATAATTGGATGTGCTTTAGTGGCTCCAAATTAGGCTGGTAATAATTGGATTGCAATATTGTTAAGGGGGAGGAGAATTTCTTATGGAAATACACAATCATAATTTAAATATTCATTATTCATCACCAGATTATATATGGGATAAATTAGCTGAATTATATTCTGAAATGCCAGGATGGAGTGGTTTTATTGATGGAATTCCTCATTGGTATGCACAAGATAATGGCAAAAGAATAATTACTGCTTCAGTTGAACCTAGTGGGCTGCAATTCTATGCTGAAATGCAACAAGAAGAATGGGATAAATGGCTTGAACTATTTAAGATGAATGGTTCAGCAACATTAGGTTTTGAAATAGGGGAACCAGAAGATGGATTTGAGTTTCATAGCTATAGTTAATCAGTTTTGAAAAAGAGTGCAACGAAGGAAGTATTGGAGATATTAATGATAGTGATTGGACAGTAAATGCAGGTGCTTTTACGATGTTGAGTCCAATAGAAAAAGTATAAAATACGGGATAAATAGTATCAAAGAGATTATAGTACAAGATAAATGAATCTAAAACCCAAATATGATGAGTTAAAATTTTTAGTCCTTGACTTTCTGAGAAGAATTGTTGAGGACTTTATTTATTTGCAGTCTAATACTTTGACTATACTTTATAAAAGAATGGTTAAACTTAAAGAAGAAAAACATTCCTAGTATAAAATTTATAACAAGTTACATATTTAGTACATTGTAATTTATGGTGGAGTGTGGTGTATTGACATCATAAGTTACAGAAATATATTAATGTAACTTGTAATGCTTGATCAGAACTTTAACAGAGTTTGAGCAAGTAATTACGATTAGCCATAACTATATTGGACATAGTTTGGGTGATTGGACATGATTTTTTGTTTAAAATGAAGCAACCATTAAAAGGTTTATATCTAAGATAAATAAAAAATATGATATGACAATGGATAAATTAAGTGAGGAGAATATGAAAGCTCCTTCAAGGAATAGCTAATAATAGTGATTTTTGATAATAACTATACAAAATAATTATATGGATCATATTGATTATAACAAATAAGGAGGTAATTGAAATTGAAAAGTGTTATTTATTATTTTACAGGAACAGGAAACAACTTACAGGTAGCTAAAAAAATAGCTGAGGCATTACCGGATTGCAAGTTGGTATCCATGGGTAAAGGTGAACATGACAGCAATGAAGTGTATGATTATATCGGTTTTGTATATCCTACATATGCCTTGAATTTGCCACGAAGAGTAACACAATTTATAAGCGAAATGTCGCTTGAAAAAAGTAAAAACGCATATTTTTTTGCTGTGACTGGATGCGGCAATATAAGTGGTGTTGCGTCAACTGTCCCTGCCAAAATTTTAGCAAAAAAAGGTGTGACACTTAATTTTGCAGAGAAAATTATTATGGTTGAAAATTATGTCGCGATGTATGAAATGAACGAGAGAAATCCAGAGAAATATCAAATTGCTACTGATAATATACCTGCATTAGTACAAAAGATAGTAGCTAAAACACAGCAGCCAGTGGGTAAGGTGAACGAGCCCCTTAATATATCGACTGCTATTGGTCAAAAATTAATATATGCTAGAAAAGACAAAGGTTTTAATGTTTCCGATGCTTGCACAGGCTGTAGAACATGTGAGGCAGTTTGTCCTGTTTCCAACATAGTAATGAAAAACAAAAAGCCTAGTTTTAAGCACAATTGCGAACAATGTATGGCGTGCGTTCAATGGTGCCCAAAGCAGGCTATTAACTATAAGAATAAGACACAAAGCAGGGGACGTTATACTAATCCTAGTATTAGTCTGAAAGAATTAATAGACGGCAATAAATAGACAAGTAAGAATTAAAACTGAGATATATTTTGAAAAATTAAGATTAAAATATGATTGAATATTTACTTATAAAAATCTAATAAGAAATATATTGATATCGATTTTTGATATATAATAATTCGCGGTAACTTAATGAGTTACCGCGAATTTTAAAATACACTAATATTCCTATTCCAAACCAGTACAGTTGGACTTAGACAGTAAAATCAGTGGAAAAAGCAAGCTCTTTTTGTGCTTCAAGTTCTTTAAGACGATCAGATAGTGCTTGATGAATTGAATCATAGGCATCACTACCGAGAGTAATTCTTTTTGGAGCCTCTTGCTGGTCTACACTGTCAATCATAGCTTTGACCATTTTGGCTGGATCGCCAATAGAAACAATTGATTCATCTTAAAGGATACGCGTTTTTAATATAAATAATAAGAAACTTTATTTAGGAGCATTTGTAGGAAAAGCAGGCTGATGGAATAGGTAAAGTAATAGAATGGATTAAAAAAATTATACTAGTGCCTTTGCAATGGAAGAGTTAGGAGAATCAAATAATATGAGTGTTTCAAGTCTTCATCATAAGTTCAAAGAAGTGACTACCATGGGACCATTACAATATCAGAAAGAGCTTCGTCTTCATGAGGCAAGACGTTTTATGTTAAGAGAATCTTTGGATATAACGAGTGCAGCAATGGTAGTTGGTTATGAAAGCTCATCTCAATTTTCTAGAGAGAATATAAGCGGCTTTTTAGAAAGCCACCACTTAGAGATATAAGAGATTTGAGAAAAGGTCTTGGAACTGACATATTAGAAAATGGTATATGAATGCAAGATAATTAGTAAAAATAGTGTTTTTTGAAAATTGAACAATAGGATACTTGTAATATATGTTATAATTAGGAATACATTTGTTGGAATTGGGTTACGAGAATATTTTTTGAACTACTGGGGGGATTTGTATGCAAATTAATTCTACAGCAATTAATTTTATATCAATACTTATTAAGTTTATTTGTATCGCAGTGGTAGTAGCGATAGTAATAGCAATGATTAAAGGTGTAAAAGAGCTTCGGAAATCTATAAGTAGAAATAAACAAATGGATAAAGAGCTAGGTCATATTTTAAATGAAGTAGATAAAGAAAAGAATGGGAATATAATTATTAAGATTATAACAATAATTATTAATATGATATTTTGTTTGATATTTCCATTAAGTTTGCTTGGAGCAATGGTTTCACCTATGGCATTTGATTCACCAGGTTCGACGGAAAGCATATATACATGGATGTTTTTCCTATCCACCCTCTCACTTCCAGCAGTCATATTAATATCAGTAATAATATCATTCTTTCTTTTATTCAAATCAAAATTATATAATAAAGCAATTATAGTTAGCTTAGCACCAATAATTTATTTTGCTGCTATGTTTCTTCTTTTTAACACATAAAATTTTTTGGTTAAATTCTTTTTATATTGTGAATTTGTACAAATTGACGCAATATAAGAAATTGTTATGGAGAAAATATATGAAAAAGAAAAATATTCAAAGAGTAAGTGCTTTAATTATATTAGCTCTTATTATATTTTTATTTAGACCTGCATATACACCAAGTATAAATAGAAGTAAAAGTATTAGTAAATTAGTTAGTATTAGAGTTGGAGGTCAAAATTAGACATTTTATATTATATTAGATTACATATTAACGTAATTGAGGTGAAAGTTATGTTTAAATGCCCGCATTGTAAATTTAAAACCATTACTTTTTGGAAAAAAGTTGGTGGTGATTCTCGTTTCACAGAACGTATCACATGTCCATATTGTTTTCGTAAAAGTAAACTGCCATGGTGGAGCTTTTTTGCACAAATGATATTCTTTGCTTCTGCCATACCTATTTTTGAAGATAGTAACTTTCGTTTAATAAGTGCTTTTGGGATTGTGATTTACTCAATGATTGTTATTGTCGTAATACCTGCATTTTTTCCATTAAAAAAGTTAAAATGATTAAGTAAGTTTCAATATTATAATCATACTAATAACAAAAAGTTACTTAAAAAGTGCTGCAATTGTAAATTTTAAATTACCAATCATAAAGGGAGTGGGGTAAAAAATGAATCGAAAAAGTATAGAAAAATTAATTATCAAGGGATTGATATTAGTTGGAGTTCTAGCTATATTTCCAATGGGTGCAGATGCTGAATGGAAAAAAGATAATAACGGATGGTGGTATACAGAAGGAAGCTCATGGTCAAGTGGCTGGAAGTTTATTAATAATAACTGGTACTATTTTGATAGCAACGGATATATGAAAACAGGTTGGGTAAAAGATAAAAACAATTGGTATTATTTGTATGATAGCGGAGAAATGGCTAAAAATACTAGTGTTGGCGGTTATGAAGTGAATGCTGATGGAGCATGGATTCAAATGAAAGAAAACAATTCGTCCAGCAATATTGTAAATTCAACAGATGTTAACAATAACAACACTACTGAAAATATTGATCAAGCTGTAAGCAAAGCCATAAAAAGTAGAGGGACAAATTATCTAAGGGGAGAAGCGGCTACAGAAGGGCACATAGTTTTAGATGTTGAAGAAAAAGATAATATCGCGAAAGTTTACACTATTTCAAGTTTTGGTTATTTTGGCTTTGAAAATGGGATTTTCACAGAAATAAGTGGAAGTGGAGCTATTCCTACGGTAATGATATTTTCTAAAAATTCAAATGGTGGTTATTCATTAATCGAATATAAAGAACCTGAAGATGGAGAAGAATGTGAAAATTCTATAAAACAGATGTTTCCAGAGAAGTTATGGGACAAGGTTTTAAAAGGTCAGGAAAGCTATTCGCAGCTTGCAGAATCAAAAGAGAATGATGCTAAAGAATACCTGAAACAAATTGGTAGAATTGCTGATGTGAGCTCAAAATATGTTGAAAAGAAACGTCCTAATATTAATGTTACAGCAGAAAATAAACTATTTGTATACTGGGGGAAGAATGATTCATTTCTAAATCACTGTCCTTATTGGATAGGAACAAAAGAGCGTATTGAAAATGGTGTAAGGCTAATTTATGAAACATCTCAAAGTAAAAGCGCTGATGGATATGATGTAATCACTTTTAAAGAAACGAAATCAGATGGAACAGTTGTTGAAGAACGTAGCTATAAAATAGTAGGAGATGAACCAGAGCTTCAATAGAAATTGTAGGATTCTCTAGTAAATAATAAGCTTGTAACACTATATAATAATTTTTAAAGCAGAAATTAAAAGTGGATTTTACAGAAATATTCTATAACTTACTCGTTATAGTAAATTAATGGTCTTAATATAGAGTATTGGGGTGTATTATATGAGTAAAGCTTTACTCTTTAACAAAGTTATTTATTCAATATTTTTTATATGTACAATAATTACATGTATTATTGTTTATAGCAACATAGATAATGGTATGGCTTCAAAATTTGTGATTGGCTATGCTGTGTTTGCTCTATTTATGTTATTGTATGTGCCTATAATTACTTTATTTAATGCAAGAAAACTGAAATGGGATCATCTTAGAAAAGTATTAATTAAATTTGTCATTATGTTTGCAACATTTTTTGCACTTAATTGCGTTTTCGATTACATCTTTAAAAGTCCTAATGTGGACCTACTTAATGCTGCTTCTCATGCAGTGGGTTTATCTTTTGGTTTAGCTTTTGTAGATGTTACATTTTTAGAAAGAAGAAAAAAATAAGGATATGCACTTTTCTGTTTCGATTGCTACATATACCTATGATTGCATTAAAGATAATTGTCATGAGAAACTGCTAAAATATAATCCCTAATGTATTTATTGCATATATATTGCAAAAATAATTCTTCATCATAATTCTAAAAATATTGAAAGAATTTTAGCCGTAATTTTGAAATGTGCATTGTGAATTGCAACATATATATATAAATTTAATGAGCTATTATCGGACTCATTAATCTTTTGAAAAATGTTTATGGGAAAGTTGTTTGCTTCTCCGCGATGCTTCGGGAGAAACAAACATTTCCTGCAAGAATAAGGTGCTGCCTGTTTTAAACGTGGCTAGAAGTTTCACCGTACCTGGATGGTATAGTGATTTTCTTTTGTTTTACAACAATTAGTTTAGTTTTTGTCCTATTTCCTCAGCTTGGTTAAAAATTTCTTGTTGACTAAGAATATCATCCTTACTGTGCAAGTTTCCTGCGATGATATTACCTGAATTCACCATTTGACTATAGTCGCCAAAAATTTGACTAAGATATTCTGTAACATTTTTAAATGCTTCAGCAGGTGCACCGCTACATGTAACAGTTATATACTTTTTTCCTGGTAAAAGTCTTGTGGTATGATTGGATTCCACAAAAAACGTAAATAGTCTATCTAGGAAATTTTTTGTATAACCGCTCACGTGCACCATATAGACTGGTGTTCCAACTATAATGCAATCAGCATCAGCTATCTTAGGTAAAAGTTCAGTCATCTTGTCGTTAATAGAACAATATTCCACTTTATTTGCTTGACATAAACCACAAGCCCTGCAGCCTTTATTATCAAGTTCTGCTAAATTATAAGTTTCAACTTCATGTCCATTTTTCTTAATGCCCGAACAAATGGCATCAACTATTTTTGAAGTATTTCCGTCCTTTCTTGCACTGCCTACAAAAGCCATAACTTTCATTTTTATTACCTCCTAATATCAATTCAAAATTAAAAGAGTATTCGAACCAGCATGACATGCCAAGATGATAGGCTAGTACCGGTTCAAAGACTAAATTAATTATAAATGTTACATAACAAGAATATTTGCCTTTTTCAATTATCTTTTTGCCTTATTCTCCAGATCTTTATTATTTCTCAGCCACATTAGAAAACTGAGGGTGTTAAACCAGCAGTATATTCTTCATTAATATAAGGAAAGCCCGCAAGCTCATAGGCAGCAGGCATGATAAAGCAGTGATTGGAGTCTCTTTTTTGTGGATCAAAAATCATATCAATCACTATAAACTCAAAGCTATATTTTAGATTAATATATTTTTGGGCTTCGTCTGTATAGTCTTCCTATATCTTTTCTAGGGGGAGCTCCATAAAAAGCGCTGTAATCTCGGCTAAATTGAGAATTACTAACATAACCTACCATTCCGCTGGCAGTGGTCACATCCATGCGTTGGGACAGCATTAGACTCCTCGCTTCATGTAGACGCAGAGCTTTTTGATATTGCATAGGGGACATCGAAGTGACCGCTTTAAAATGATTATAGAAAGAGGATTCACTCATATGTGTCAGTTTGGCTAAGTCTGAAACTTTAACTGCCTGAGAAAAATTTTTACGAAGCCAAGCTATTGCTTCTGACACTTGATGTACTCCTGAGTCTGCAAATCCCATGGCTGCAACATGAACTCCAGCAGAACTGCGAAGTAGGCGAATTAGAATTTCATCCATAATCAGTGGTGCAATGAATTCTACATCTCCTGGTTTCTGCAAGCACTCCAAAAGCCTTATCATTGCATCAATAATGCTTATATCTGCATTCATAACATGTCCAGCACGCCACTGTTTTATTTCAGGCAGACCATGAGAATATACTTTCGGAACAATCTCAGCAATCCTCTCGGGATTAAGATCCAGCCTTATAATAAGGAGAGGCTCAGATTTAGTTGCCTTCATAGTTTGCAGAGAAATTGGCAGAGTGATTGGATTCATTAACATTTGTGATTTATCAAGCTTGTATGTCTCGTGACCTATTGAGATAGACCTTGCTCCTTGGGCAACAATACTTAAAGAAGGTAAATAGAAAGTCTTTGGACAATCTATCTCTGTTCCTGAATAGCGAACGATAGACAGACCAGAGATTGGCAGATCTAAAACACCATCCTGTGGAGCAAAGGTATATAGCAGGTGTGCTAATCGAGTCATTTTTGTTTTGAGTAATCTTTCAATGTCATCCGATTCTGGAATTACATACTCACGATATACATTCATGATTTGAAAACGCTCCTTATTATATAAATTTCATTATCATATTTCTAATTTAGATTATAAATATTTAGTTATCTATTTAAATATAATAGCAGTTTATCATTGAAATTTATATAGAATGTTTGGGACATCTTCGAATGAAAAATATCGAATTAATTAGTAAGATTCATTTATACTGAAAGTATACGTATCAAGCTAAAACGTATACTTTCAGTTTACATTTAGTAAAATATTGATTTGTGCTTAATTTAACGATTGGGAATGAGTTCGCTTACATTTATTTGAGGATTGTGATAGCGACCTCTCTTAACAGTAGCTTTTTTATATTGTATAGATTTTTGCGGGCACCATTGCATACAAGCAAGACATGATTCACATTGATGCTCCCATTTTGGTTTTCTATCGTGCATAACTATATTATTTGCGGGGCAGATCTGAGAACATAAACCGCATCCTATACATTTTTCATCAGTCCAGAAATTTTTTCCCATACCTTTTGGCCTAAAGGTAGCAGTGTATAGTAAGTTGTAAACAGAACTCATAATAGCATTAGACTTATATTTAATATGTTGCTTGCTTTTTATAGCAAGAGCTATTGTACTTATCTGTTTTTCTTCATCGTTGAAAAGTTTATTTTGCTCCTCTTCAGAAACGGTAGGAAACATCAGCTGATCACTGCCAGGCATAAATACACAAAAAGATGAAGCTAAATTAATGTCTTTTTTGTTTAGTATTTTTTTTATTTGATTAAGAGCAGCACCTACCATTCCTCCACAAGTTGCTATAGCAAAAACATAGGTATGTTTACCAATAGGCAAGGTTTCTATAAAATTTTTTACAATCACAGGTAGTCCAAAATTATATACTGGAAATACAAAACCTATTTTATCTGATTGAGTGTCTTTTGATGTTGGAATGCTTTTTTTAGAGATTTGTATTATCTTAGTATCAGTTAATTGTTCGCTTAAATTCTTTGTTACTTTTAAACTATTTCCTGTAGCGGAAAAATAATAAATTGTTGTACTCATAGTTGTATCACTCCTTGATTTTCTTTGGTACGTTTATTATACTTAGATCATATATATAGCACAAGTACGCAGAATATACAGACTAAGTATATTTAAGCGTACTGACTTTTTAAAACCAAAGGAGAATAAAATAAATGATAGACATAACATTTAAGGAGTATCAAGAACAAATAAAAGATGTAAGAATTGATAAAAGTTGTGGGACATATAAAACATTAGAGATTTTCCAAGGAAAATGGAATATTCGAGTGCTCTTTGAGTTAATGAAATGTGATTCTATTCGTTTTGGTGATTTAAAAAAACAAATAGGAGAAATAACTAATACAATGCTCACATCTACACTTCGAGATCTAGAAAACAAGGGCTTAGTTGATAGAACCCAATTTAACGAAATTCCACCACATGTTGAATACTCACTATCTCAGGCAGGAAAAGATTTATACCTTATTTTTGTTGAAATGATGCGATGGAATAATAAGCATCAGTAAGCACATATTTATAACAACGTTTAATTAAAGATTGTCAAATTGGGTACATATTATTGTAAACGGGAATGCATACCGTTAAAGTATGATCATTCCACCAATTTAGGCAACTTATCGATGTTTTTATGCAATATCTTCATATTTACGAAAGCAAATATAATTCCTATTGTTACCCAGATAGAAATTTCAATAACAGAGTATCCCAAGATATTCTGAGCAAGTTTTAAAATATAGCAACATGGAATAACTGTTAGCCATGCTGTTATTTCACCAGGGACATAATGACGGTAGGATAATGGTAATAATATAATATGAAATAAGATCAGATGAACGATATTTGCTACAAGTAAACCGTACCACAAACCATAAGATCCACTAATATTGCCAATCATAGTAGCTATAATCCACAAAATCAATTCTTCAAATACACCTATTGCGAATCCAGCTGTATTTTTTGTGCCTCCAAAGGGAGTTATAGCTAGAGATATATATTGTTTTAAATTCTTTTTGCACCAGTGCTTTGCCATAATAATCTCTTCCATATCGTGTACAATAAATAATAAAGGAAAAACCCATACAAACCATTTTAATTCATTCATTTTTCATTCCCCCTTTGTTATTTATTTTACTCATTTACTTTAATGCTTCAAACATCAATATCTAAGTTTTTATGCACTTAAACTACAAAAATTATACAAAGTGTTGTTTATCTATATAAACTTCTTTAAAATAATGGTATGGAGGAACTGCATATGAATGAAAATGATTTGCGTGTTATAAAGACAAAAAGAAACATAGAAGAATCTTTTATTTATCTACTTGGGCAAAAAGACTTTTACAAAATAACAGTACAAGATATATTGGACAAGGCTTTGATTAATCGCTCTACATTTTACAAGCATTATACAGATAAATACAAACTAGCTGAAACTCTTTGCAATGAAATATTTGACTTGCTAAAAACTGGTGTAAAAGATCGATTTGACTGTGATAATGTAGAAGATGCAATTATGGTTATAAAACCTTTATATCATATATTATCTGTTAGACGAGAAGAAATTTTAGCTCTTTTTACAATTCATACAGATACGATTCATCTGTATGATGATATGTCTGATTTTTTAAAGAGAAGTTTTTATGACCAATATAAAACAAAAAATAAAAAGTCGCCTAAAATTTTAGATTATTTATCAGAATTATATGCAGCACTTGTTATGACTGCAATTAAGTGGTGCCTACAAAATGATGGATATGAAGAATTGACTAGTCATGCTCAGCTTGTTTTAAAATTAGGAGAAGTGTTTGATTATCCATGTAAATGAATAGTGCTATATAGAAAAAACAGATAATCTATTAAAGTAGATAAGTTACGAGGAAAAATAGATGATTAGATATAAAATTGACGCTGGCAATAAGCAGAAGAAGCTTTTGTCAGCGTTATAATTTTATTTTACTATATTAATATGGACTTCCTTTTTAGTAATAGATTTATATTTTTTCTTCAACTTTATTTCTAAATAAAAACGATTTACAAGCACCACTGTATTCTAATATTCTTTAGAATATGCATTGAATAATGCAGGTTTTAAGGCTATAAACTTCAAAAAAACATAGATTTTTACGTTAATTAAATCAGGAGAGAAAAGTTTTAATTCAATGGATGGGAATGGTTGTGCAATATTATGATATATTATCTTCTGCGCTAATTCTAGGAAAAGTAATGTTAAAAAATGTTATAATAGAAATGAAATTACAGCATGTTTATAAGATCTGCTGCTGGTCGTATATCATGAGCAAAGTATAAATATGATGGAACTGAGAGGGAGTTATGAATAAATTAGAGTTTTTAGGAAGAGGGTCAGGTTATCACATTAAAGAAGGAAATACTGCTGCCTATATAAGAAAAAATGAAACATTTTTACTAATAGATTGTGGCGAAACTGTATTTAAAAGGATTTTGGAAAAAGAATTACTTAAAGGAATTAAAGAGATACATGTATTAATCACTCATATGCATTCAGATCATATTGGTTCATTAGGTGGATTTATAGGATTCTGCTATTGGAAATATAAAATAGTTACTAATGTTTATTTTAATGAAAAAGAAAAAATAAGTATGTTTTTAGAACTTCTCGGATTAAAAGAAGGTGAGAGTTTTATTGTAGATAATGCTGATAATAAGAGAATTGACTCATTGGGATTGAAATTTTCAGCATCTATAACTAAGCACGTTAAGACATGGAATACTTATTCCTATAAATTAGAGTTTGATAAAGAAAATGATATTTTTTATAGTGGAGATACATATGAGACAAACTTTGATTTAATTCCTTATCTAGAGTCGGGAAATTTAGTTTATCATGATGCGTGCATTAATGATAATGAAGAGAATGTACACACTTCATTAAGAGTGTTGAGTGAAAATATTCCTATCAAATATAGAAATCAAGTTTATTGTATTCATATTGATGGAGAAAATTTTATTGAGGAAGCGCAGAAACAAGGGTTTAATGTAGTTGATCTAATATAATCTAGGAAGAGTTATATGAATTATAGAATATATTTGTGTGAATATACTAATTTTTCAGGTGAGGCGTGGAGTTCATGGAAATAGCAATTAGAGTGGTCAGCCATAAATGAAACTCGTGATAATTATGTTGAAAGATAAATGTGATTTATGTATTGATTTTAATGAAGTAATGGAGGGATAAATAATGATTCAATCAATTGTACATATTGCTTTAGTAGTGAAAGATTATGATGAAGCAATAGAGTTTTACACAAAAAAACTTCATTTTGAATTAGTAGAAGATACATACCAACCAGAACAACAGAAAAGATGGGTAGTAGTATCTCCGCCAGGTTCAAGTGGAACAACAATACTGCTTGCAAGGGCATCTAAGCCTGAACAAGAGGATTTTATAGGAAACCAAGCAGGGGGAAGAGTTTTTCTTTTCTTAGGAACTGATGATTTTTGGCGTGATTACAATGAAATGAGAGAAATAGGAATAGAATTTGTGAGAGAGCCTAAAGAACAGGATTATGGAATTGTTGCAGTATTTAAAGATCTATATGGTAACTTGTGGGATCTGGTTGAGTTTAACGAAAATCATCAAATGTTCAAAAGAGTTAAATAAATCACAATTTATCTACTTTAAAAATAAGAGAATTATAAAAGAACACAGATAATCTATAAGCAGAACTAGCTAAGTTAAGAGGAAAAAACAGATGATTAGGTATACAATTAACGCTGGGAATAAGCAGTAGCAGCTTTTGCCAGCGTTATAATTTTATTTTACTATTACAGTTACTTTCTTTCTAGGTAAAGTTTTGGGGGATTTTCTTCCACTAAAGCATAGATCAGCTTTACGATTATTATTTTATTTCTAAGCAAAAACGATTCACAAGCATCACTGTATTCTAATATTCTTTACCATAAATATGGTGAAGAATATATATTCTAAGCCATATTTATTCTGAAGAATACTAGAATATATATTCTTCAGAATATGCTTGAATAATGCGGGGTTGAAGGCTGCAACCTTAAGAAAACATAGATTTTTACGTTATTTAAAATAGGAGAACATGTTCTAATATCAGCAGAGAAAAGTTTTGAGAGTATAAATAAATTTATGGAGCGTGTTTTTAAATGATTGAGGATGAAATAAAAATTGAATTGAAAAAGAGATAAGACTTTTGTAAAAAGCAAATTGCTTTAGATAATTAAAAGATTTGCCTATAATGATAGCAGTGTCTGGGAAAATATTCATATAAGAAGCTTATTAAGTATAAAATATTAGAATACTATATCATATATAAAAAGGAATGACTATTTATGAAAATTTTAATAGCACCTATGGCAGCAATGGCGGAGACAAGTGGCCCTTTTTCAAGAGCAGCAGCTTTATGTAATAAATTAATAGAAAGAAAACATGAAGTTGCGTTTTGCGCGGCAGAAGATATAAATTATAAAAAAATAGAAAATGTAAAAAATTATTATGCGCCAATTCCATCACCATTTGGAATGCCTATGTCTTTGGGAAAAAGAATGTTTAAAATTGGACAATTACTTGGAATTCAACAGAAGAAAAAGGTTAATAGTTATGAACAGGTGCTTCATTTTGTTGGAGCAATTACGTACAAGCATTTTTCAGAAGATGTGTCTTGTATAAGAAAGGCAATACTAGATTTTAAGCCGGATGTGGTATATGCCGAATTTAGAATTGCGGCTATTGTTGCTTCAAAACTTGAAAATATTAAAGTTGTTACAGGATTCAGTTATCCTGCTTCGAAGTATTTTGCCTCTAATCCTGAATATAGCACAGGAGTTAAAAGATTTATTCAAGAAAATAAACTACCTCCAATCGAATCAGCACTTGATATATTTAATTGGGCCGATCTAAAAATAGTTCCAAGCTCTTATGAGTTAGAACCCATTAATGATGAAAATTTAGTTTTTACAGGTCCATTTTTTGTACCTAATTTTAGATCAGAAGATCATAATAAAAATAAAATTATAGCATACATGGGCAACGGGACAATTTTACCAAAGAAAGTTATATACACTTTAACGCAAGCATTTGAGCAAACTAATTTTCAAATATATATTGCAACAGAACAAGTGAAACCATACAAGAAAAATAATATTAATGTAGATAAAAGATTTGATTTTAGTAAACTTATGCCAGAAGCCATAGCTTATATGAACCATGGTGGTCAAAATAGTATTATGACGGGTTTAATATATGGCGTACCTCAAATTGTATGCCCTGGAAATGTATTTGAGAGAAAGTATAATGCGGCTTCAATATCTAATTTGAAGGCAGGTGTCTCATTAGAAACAAATATTTTTAATGCAGAAACGATTAAGAAAATAGTCAATGAATTTAGTACAAATAATATATATGCAGATAATTCTAAGAAAGCAGGAGAAAAATTATTAAATCTAGGAGGGACAAGTAAAGCAGTACAGGCTATAGAAAATATAATATAATTAACAATATTTTTAAGTATTAGTATAGCAAAATGAAAGATATAATTATTTGGCTGATTGCGTCTGTTATCATATTATTATAAAAAATTATGCAATTTTAATCTGATTTTAATCTTTCTTATATTTTAGATTAATTTTCTCTAAGTATTATATAAACATGATAAGTCAATACAAAGTTTTGGAGGATGATTAATATGGAAAGAAATGAAATGATTAAAATTTTAATGGAAAAGACCAAAGTAAGTTATGAAGAAGCAGAAGCAGTGTTGCAAGAATGTGACTTTGATCTTTTAGATGCTATAATTTATTTAGAAAGACAAGGAAAAGTTGAAAATAATGGAGCCAATACAATTATAGAAGTGGCTGTAGATAATAATGAAGAAAATAAAAAAGAAAATGAGGAAAATCATAAAAAGAAAAGTGGAGGCATTGGAGAAATTATTGGTAGAATGTTTAAGTTTATAGGGAAGGTTATAAGCAAAGGAAATGAAAACTATTTTGAAATGAAAAAGGAAAATAAAAAGCCAATAAGGATATCACTTACGATAGCAGCGTTATTGTTAATAATCGGGTTTTGGCCTGTTTCAGTATTATTATTAGTTGGTTTATTTTTTGGATATAAATATTCAATAGCAGGCCCTGATATTAATACTGATAAGGTTAATGATATTTTGGATAAAGCTTCAGAATCAGCAGATAATATAAAAAGTGATTTTAAAGAAAGCTATAAAGGATAGGATTAATCTAATGACAGCACTAGAGGTTTTGAAATTATTCGAAGCCTCTAATTTTGTGTATATAAAAGCATTAGATTAAATGGTATAATTTATCAGATAGCCATGGATATGGAGGGTTACTATGGAAGATTATAAGCTTGTAGAAAAATTAAAAAACGAAGCTAATATAAGTTATGAAGAAGCCAAAAGTGCGCTAGAAAAGTCGAACTGGGACATTTTAGATGCGTTTGTTTATTTAGAAGACATAGGTAAAGTTCAAAAGCCTTCTGTTAATATCTTTTATACTAATGAATATAAGGAAAATCATAAAAATGGCGTGATAACTAATAATAAGGATTACGGGAATAATTATAGTAATACAAAAGAGGATAATACCTTTGAAGGAATTTTTGTAAAAGTATGCAAAATAATAGACATATGTAATAATATTTTCTTTGAAATAAAGAAAGGTAATAAGGTATTTCTTAGGATTCCAGTTACAGTGATTATACTTTTATTAATATTCTCCTTTGGTACTGTCATTCCTTTATATATAGTAGGACTTTTCTTTGATCTTGAGTTTTCACTATCAGGAAAAAGGAGAGAAGTGAAGAAGATTAATCATGTATTTAAGTTAATATCAGAAAATGTAAAAAAGGTAAAAGGTAAATTAAAGAGGGGATTTAAAAATGGTTAAAATTTTAATTGTTGAGGATGACGAGAAACTTGCAAGATTTGTAGAGTTAGAATTGTTACATGAAGGATATGAAATATTAAAAGCGGATAATGGAAGATTAGGTCTTGAAATAGCTGAAAAGGGTGAAGCAGATTTAATACTTCTTGATATAATGATTCCACAAATAAATGGATTAGAAGTATTACGTAGAATTAGAAAAAATTCAGATTTGCCTGTTATAATGCTTACTGCAAGGGATGCTGTTATGGATAAGGTATCTGGACTTGATGCAGGAGCAGATGATTATATAACAAAACCTTTTGCAATAGAAGAGTTATTAGCAAGAATAAGAACAGCGCTTAAAAGAAGAACTGTTATTGAAAAAAGAGATACAGACATAATAAGCTGCGGATTATTGTCTTTAGATAAGATGAGACATAAGGTAATGTATGATAATACAGAAATAGAATTAACAAACAGAGAGTTTACTTTACTAAAAATTTTATTGGAAAATAAGAACATAGTATTAACTAGAGATATACTAATGGAAAAAGTATGTGGCTATGATTATATTGGAGAAACTAATGTAATAGATGTTTATATAAGATTTTTAAGAACTAAAATAGATGATGTATTTAAAACAAAGATAATAACCACAGTACGTGGAGTAGGATACGTTATAAAAGATGAATAAGGTTAGTAAATCAAAAAATGTTACATCTATTGCAATAAAATTGAATTCTGTTTTTGTAAGAAAGCTATTTTCGAAGTTTCTTTGGATTGATATATTTTTAATACTCTTTCTTATTGGATATTGGTGCATTGATTTGGAAATTAATTTCTATGGAGAATTTTTGTTAAATGCCAAAAGAACATTTATCTTTTTTCCAATAGAAAGTTCCACATATACAGTAGTTTTTGATAACGGTAAAACTATGATTAAAGATGCAAGTAGTTATTTATATATAATTCAAAGAGTGGTTAATTCTATAGCTATTATAGAGGGAATATTTTTATTGAAAGAAATCATCTTTGGAACAATGAAAATTAGAAGGACGCTAAAACCCCTTGATGAAATAGCTCAAACTGCAAGCAGACTTAGTAATATGACCTTTGATGAAGAGAAGTTTCAAAATCTTGAGGAGGCCATCTCTAAAATTAGCCCTGTAATCTCAGATGAAAGAATATATACAGGGGATAGTGAGCTTCATGGATTAGAAGAGGCAATAAATAATCTTTTAGAAAGAATGAGAGATTCTTACAAACAACAAGCAAGGTTTGTTTCTGATGCATCCCATGAACTTAGGACTCCAATTTCAGTAATTCAAGGTTATGCTAATATGCTGGATCGTTGGGGAAAAAATGATGAAAGTGTATTAAATGAGTCTATTGAAGCCATTAAAAGTGAATCTGAAAATATGAAAAATCTAGTAGAACAGCTATTATTTTTAGCTCGAGGGATTAATGGTAAAACACAGATTAACTCTAAAGAGTTTTTACTAAATGATATGATGAATGAAGTTCTTGAAGAGTCGAAGATGATTGATGAAAAACACATATATGAATACTATAGTTCAGAAGAAATAATAGTTCAGGGTGATATTGGTTTACTTAAGCAGGCAGCTAGAATATTAATTGAAAATGCAGCTAAGTATACTGAAGAAAATGAAGTTATAATGCTAAAAACAGGAATAAATGAAAAAGGGGAACCTTATCTTTCAATTCAGGATAATGGTATAGGAATGGATGAAAAGGACATACCACATATATTTGAGCGATTCTTTAGAGCTGACACAGCAAGAGTTAGAAAGAACGGTGGTACTGGGTTAGGATTATCTATAGCAAAATGGATTGTTGATGGACATAAAGGATATTTCTCTGTACTAAGCAGAAAAGGAATTGGTACTAGGATAACAATATTTTTACCTGTCAGCTCGATAAATTTTTAATTGAAAGTATAAGTGAAGAAGAATACAGAAGAAGATATTTTAAAAATAAATCTAGATAATAATATTTAAATTAAAATATTGTTAACCATAATATATACGTTGCAAAAATAATTCTTCATCATAATTCTAAAAATATTACAAGAATTTTAGCTATAATTGTGAATTTTGAGATGTGCATTGTGAATTGCAATATATATGAAAACAGAACAATTGTATATTTACAAAATATGTTATAATTGGTTTATAGTATATTTTTAGGAGGATATTAATATGAAAGTTTTATTAATCTACTCATCTATACATCATGGTAATACTGAAAAAATAGTAAGGGCAATGGGCGAATCTATAAATGCTGATATAATAGAAACAAGAAATTTAAAGATAAATACATTAAATGAATATGATCTAATAGGTTTTGGTTCTGGAATATATTATGGGAAGTTACATAAAAATATTCTTGAGTTAATTGACAAGTTACCAACTTTGTCTAATAAAAAAGTATTTGTTTTTTCTACGAGTGGACAGGGTAAAGTTAAATATAATGATTTTGTTGAACAAAAGCTAAAAGAAAAAGGGTTTAATGTTGTTGGTAGTTTTGCATGCAAGGGTTATGATACTTTTGGACCATTTAAATTAATCGGTGGAATCGCTAAAGGCAGGCCAAATGATAAGGATTTTCAAAATGCAAAAGATTTTGCTAAAAAACTTATATCTTTATAATATTTTATCATTATTTACGAGCAAAAATAAATAACAGATTGAAATATCGCATTTAGAAAATGTGGTATTTTTTTATGCAGCTTTAAAGTGGGACAATGCAAGTAGGATTATTATATTTATTATAAAGGATTAAGAGATTTATAGACAATTATTTATAGGAATGGTAAAATTTAATATATTATTAATATTTATTAAGTTTTAGGGGATATAGGAGAGAAATATGAAAAAATTAAAATTAACAAAAGTAATAGCTATTACATTAGTAGCAGCTTCAGTATTGGCATTAAATCCGATAGGAGCAAATGCAGAATGGAAAAAGGATGCAAAAGGCTGGTGGTATACAGAAGGAAACTCATGGGCTGAAGGTTTCAGAGTAATAGATGGGTATTTATATTTTTTTGATTCACAAGGCTATATGGATCATGGTAAGCCAAATGATTTTGGAGATAAAGTTGGATTAAATGATGATGGTCAATTTACAAATGTCACAATAAATGGAGCATGGGCTTTTTGCAAATTATCAGGTGAAATAGTAGCATATCTAGGTTCTGACAGCAATGTAGTAATTCCAGATAAAATTGATAATGTTGCAGTAACAGGCATAGGTAATAAGGCATTTTATAAACACAATAATATTAAAAATATAATTATTCCTAATAGTGTGACAAATATAGAAGACTCTGCATTTTATGGCTGTGCAAATTTGGCAAGCTTAAATATTCCAGCAAGCGTTCAATCTATAGGGGAAAAAGCATTAATAGGTTGTAGTAGCTTAGCAAATATATCTGTAGATGATAATAATATAAGTTATAAAAGTGTTGATGGAGTGTTATATAGTAAAAACGGAACTAATATACTATGTTATCCGGCTGCAAAAGTAGATAAAAATTATACAATTCCCAGTGGTGTAATAATTATAGGAAATAGTGCGTTTAGTAAATGTACAAATCTAACAAGCATAGAAATTCCTGATAGTGTAAAAACTATAGATTACAGAGCATTTGAAGGGTGTACAGGCTTAACAAAGATAAAAATTCCTGATAGTGTAACAAGTATAGTAAATAGTGCATTTATTGGATGTTCAAACTTAACAAGTGCAAACATTCCAAGTGGTTTGACATCTATAGAACCTAGTATTTTTGCAGGTTGCACTAACTTAACAAGCATGACAATTCCTAACAGTGTAACTCAAATAGGAATGAGTGCATTTGGTGGATGTAAAAATACAAACTTTTATGTAAAGAGTGAAGCAATGAAACAACTTTTACGTAGATCTGGTGTAAATCAAAATAAGATTGTAGTAAGCGTTTAGTCATAAACAATAATTAAATAAATAATTTTATAGAGTGGTTTAAAAGCTGCTCTATTTTTATAAGCAAAATTTCTATTTCACATATAGATAAATAGTATATAACCTAGACTTGTGCAATAATCCACCGAAAGTAAAAACATTGTTATTTCACAGGACTATGAAAATTTCGCTGAAAGTGCTAAATTGTAGGTTGCACCACTAGTGCTTGCTCCCAATTTAATTGTGACAAGCATTAGTTGAACAACCTACAATTAAGAGCTTTTAACAGCTCATTTTCAATGCCTGCTGCATAAAAATGTTTCTACTTTCTAGTATGGTATTTATTGCAAAGTATAAATAAAATTCTTTATCTATTAGAGTATTTATTAGGTAAGGTATAAAATGCTATTTAAAAATTTCGAAGTGTGGTATTTACAAGATATGTTATAATAAGTGAAAGAAAAAATAGTGATTTGTGGAGGAGAAAGACGATGGTTAGGGTTGCTACTATAGATGATATTTTAGAAATAGAAAAGATATATAATGAGATTTTGGATTATGAAGAACAAACAGTGTCTTATACAAATTGGCAAAAGGGGATTTATCCAACAGTTGATTATGCAAGGAGTGCTATTGATAATAATACAATGTTTGTTGGTGAAGACGAAGACGGAATATATGGATGCGTAGTACTTAATAGCATTCAACCCAAAGAATATGACAATATTTCGTGGATTACAAAGGCAAAACCAAGCGAAATTATGGTCATTCATACTTTGTGTATTCGACCTTCTGCAAGTGGCAAAGGTAAAGCAAAAGTAATGATGGAATTCATTGAAAAATACTCAAAAGAGCAAGGATATAAAGTTATTCGCCTTGATACTTACGAAGGCAATATCCCAGCTGCAACGCTATATCCTAAGATTGGATATGTTTATGTAGGTACAACAAAATTTCATTTTCAAAATGTGATATGGGAAGATTTGAAGTGTTTTGAAAAATCATTATAGGGCTGACTAGAGATTGATTAAGCAAAGGTGGGGATTTCTATTTTTCCAGATTTTATTAAGCATTATGATTTAATACGTTCAATACTTCGGGACGTTTTTTTATACGGATGTTTTTCAAAAGGTGACTTAGAAAGTAAAAATCATGGGAGCTCACGAAAAGTTAGTTATGAGATGCGCCGAATTAAACAATATATAGAGAAGGATTTTATTAAGATAGATAAAGATGGCAAGAATAAACTTTTAAGTTTAAGCTATGATGATATATCAAATACGAAAAACTTTTTAGTCAATACATATTTAAGCAAGAGTTTTACTAAAGCTGATATTATCTTATATTATTATTTGCTTTTAATTTTAAATTATAAAAATAAACCAATGGCCTTTTCAGACATTGAAAATGAGCTGGTAAGTGAAGAATTAATTGATTATGGAAATATAAGTAGTAAAACCATAGAAAGAAAGCTTAATGAATTAGCAAATTCTATGGAAATCGTATCAGTTAAGAAGAATGGACGGGTTAAAGAGTATTACATTTCAGAGGATATACTAAAAGAACTTGATAATGAAGAAATTCTAAAGCTTTATAATATAGTGGATTTATATAAAAATATTATTTTTCCTAATGTAAGTGGACATTATTTTTTTGATACACTAAGGGATTATTTAGAATTTGAACGAAATGTAATACCAAAGGATAAGAATTGTTTCCAATATAAAAATCTGCATTTTCATCCTGTAATTGAAGAAGAATTGATTTTAAAAGTTATGAGAGCAATTGAAAATAGGAATGAGATAAGATTTAAAAATGATTGCAAAACCACTCGTGTCAAAATGTATGATAATGAAGTGATTAGGCCTTTTAAGCTTAGATACGATGTTGAATGTGGAAGGTTCTACGTGTTTTCGTTTACTAGCACTGGAAGATGTATTAGTGCAAGGCTTGATAGGAAAGATGATATTGAGGTTTTAAAAACAAGATTTAATTATGAGGAATATGAGGAAAAGTATAAATTAGCTATGGAAAAAAGTTTTTCAAGTGTGCCTCATAACACTGATACTCCATACGAAGAAGTTGAATTTGAAGTTAATATTGATTCTTTATATGAATATTATATAGTTGAAAAGATAAAAGGGGAGCTTGGGGATTGCACTTTTGAGAAGATAAGTGATACTAAATATTTATTTAAAAAGATAGTAAATGATTCTTGTGAAATGATTCCGTGGATTAGAAAATATGGTGGCTATTTAAAGGTTATTTCACCTAGATATCTTCATAAGAAAATAAAAAAGGATTGGGAGGATATGCTAAATAATTATGGAGTTATTTCATGAATATAAAAATAAATATTTTCATTTAGTGTTTAGAATTTTAAATCTAGCAAAAAATGGACTTTATAAAGATGAAATTATAAGGCTTATTGAAGACGAGGAGTACGATGAAAAAGTAATAGGAAAAGACTTTAAAACTTTTGAAGGAATGCTTTTAAATCAATATGGTAAAGAGGATGATTTTAATTTTTTGGAAGAAAGAGAAGGCAAATATTATAGTATTTTAAATAGTGAAAATGGTATACCTCTTAAAGTCAGATTTTCAAAGCTAGAAAAATCCTGGCTTAATGGAATGATTAAGGAACCAGTAGTACAAGCTTTACTTGGAAAAGAAACCTTAAAAAAATTAGAAACAGCTTTGACAGATATGAAAGAAAAGGGAAGTAATCAAATAATAGAATTTACAAATAAAGTACAAAATGGATTTGATATTGATTTAGAGAAATTAAGTAAGGATTTCTATACTATTTTAGAAGGCATAATTAATGAGAAGCCTATATTATATTCTAATGTAGATAAAAACGGCAATGAATATAATAACCAATTAGCAATTCCAATTAGAATTGAGTACTCATTAAAAGATGATAAATTTAGAGCATCCCTATATTCTTTAGATGAGAAGAGATCTATATTGGTTAATTTGCATACATTAAAGGAAGTTAAAGTAGCCAATAATGTAGATTCGAATATAAAAAGAAAAGATGTTCTTAAGAAATTAAAGGAAAAGAAATACTCAGAAGTTCCAATTACAATTGAACTTGAAGATATTAGGGGAGCTATGGAAAGGTGTTTCATGAGTTTTTCTTCATTTGAAAGAAATTCTAGAACCATTTCAAAAAATAAATATGAAATAGATATTTATTATTATACCTTCGAAGAAGATGAGGTTATAAGGAAAATAATGTCCTTAGGTCCATATGTTAAAGTAAAGGCGCCTAATAGGGTTAGAGAGATTATTATTGATAAGATTAAAAGAGCATTTATGTATGAAACAACTTAAGGTATGGAAAATATAAATAAGTTATCTTAATTATATATAATCAAGAAATAGAGCTGGAAGTTAAAAAGACTTCGGGCTCTTTTGTTTTACAGTATATATGCTACTTAAGTGTATTTAGAGTATTTTATTGAGACAGGCGTTTAACATTTTATTGGTACTAATGGATTATAATTCAAAAGATGCAAAGTTTTTGTCTGTAAGAAAATTATAGAAATAATATAATAAGTATTGTAGTCGAGAGGACAAAGCAATAAGGAAGTGAATATTTAAGTTACTTCGTTTTAGGGGTGGTAATATTGGTTCGAATCCAATTGCATATTTTAATATGTATAGTAGAAGGGATAACACACCACCAGAATACTTAAATAGCTTTTTTCTCCATATTTCATAGAGATTAAAATTAGATGTGGCAGCGCATATTTGAGTTACTTCGTAAAAGGAAAATTATAATTAAAATATTAAGTTAAAGGAATGGTTTAAATTTAGAAATAAACAATACAAACTTAATGCTTTAGTAAGATTAAAATAATTCCTAAAGTAACTTTATTTCAGAGAGAAGAGTGATACCATTGGGCTAGCTAAGTGTAAACAACTCAGGTAGATTTACTCCACAATCTAATTAAATTAAGGGAAGTGCATGAAGGTGTTACTTCGGAGTAAAGATAATTGCAATAAAAGCAATGAACACTTTTAGGTTTTCTCCCTTATTGTTTTAAATTTTTTCTTCACAAGTAGGACGCAAAGGATATAAATCAATTTAATTAAAATTGATTTGACATGATGATAAGAGTATTAGTATGGTGCAACTCCATAAGTCATCTGAAAAATATAACTTCATCATTGAAAGGAGCAAATTAAAATGTCAAAATTTAATTTTTTTAGAAACACAACAGTAAATACAGTAAATAAGGAAGGCCATGTGGCTTTTAAAATGGAACTGAAGGAAAAATTAATAACTGAAGTTTTAACAAGTTTCTTTAATGAAGGAAAGTTTTATGGAGATAATTCTTTAGAAATAGTTAACGATTTAAGAAATGTTATTAAGATAGATCCGAAATTTGTAGCAAATTTGGCCATATATGCTAGAAAAGAAATTCATTTAAGAAGCATTTCTCATGTTATGGCTGCAGAGCTTGCTCATGATGTGCAGGGAAAGAAGTATGTTAGAAGAGTTCTAAGTGAAATAGTTGAGAGAGTAGATGATATGGCGGAAATTTTAAGTTATTACCTAAATGTATATGGCAAACCAATTCCAAATTCACTCAAGAAAGGGTTAGGTGATTCTTTCATAAGATTTGATGAGTATTCTCTTGCAAAATACAATAGATCAAAGGAGATTAAACTTAAGGACATAGTAAATTTAGTTCATCCAAGACCAAGCACAGGTAAGCAAAGCGATATGTTTAAGAGATTACTTGAGGATAACCTAGAAACACCATTTACATGGGAAACAATGCTTTCAAGTGAGGGCAATAACAAGAATACTTGGGAAAAATTAATTGATAGCAATAAGCTTGGTTATATGGCTATACTTCGTAATTTGAGAAACATCATTAAAGCTGAACCAGATAATATAGAAAAGGTATATGAAATTTTAGAAAATGAGAATAGAGTTAAAAATAGCAAGCAGCTACCTTTTAGATATTATTCAGCATTTAAAGTATTATCAAATGAAGGTCTTGGAACATCAAAAATTTATGATACTCTCGAAAAAGCAATTAGATTTTCTACAGACAACATAGAGCGACTTAGTGGTAAGACTTTTATATCAGCTGATGTATCAGGTTCTATGAGAAGTACGCTAAGTAGAAAAAGTGATACTACTTGTGCTGAAATAGGTACTGTTCTTATGGCGATTGCAAATAGCATTTGTGATGAAGCTATAACAAGTACTTTTGATACAAGATTTAAAATAACTCCATTTGCAGCTACAAATGGAATTATAGCTAATGCAAATTCTATAAGGGTTACAGGCGGAGGGACAAATCTTTCATTGCCAATATATCATTTGTTAGATAATAAAATTTATGTTGATAGAATAATAATTCTATCAGACAACGAAATAAATTATGGATATGCTAGAGTATGCCAAGATTTGATAAATCAATATAGAAAGCAAGTAAATCCTAATGTCTGTGTACATGCAATTGACCTTTTAGGTTATGGTACACAGCAATTTAAAGGAGACAAAGTAAATATAATTGCAGGATGGAATGAAAAAATACTAGAATTCATACCAAATGTAGAAAACGGTCTTAGCAATATAAAGGACAAGATTGAAGAGTATTATTTTAAGGAAAAATTAGAATCAATTATATAGACAAAAATAGTAAGGGGAAGTGTATATTTAAGTTACTTCGATTTTAACGATAGATGTCACCGGTTCGAACCCGGTCTTATAATTTGGAAAGATTATAAGTAGCTCAGGTGGTAGAGCACTAAATACTTAAATAGTTTTTCTCCCCTTAATTTTAGAGGAGTAATATTTATGATAGAAGTTAAAGGGAAATATAATACTGCAAAAGTATTTACAGATAATATAGAAACAGAAGCAATTGAACAATTAGAGGAATTATGCAATCAGCCTTTTGTAGAGGGCTGCAAGGTTAGAATAATGCCAGATACTCATAAAGGGGCAAGCTGTGTTATTGGATTTACAGCTGATTTGTGTGATAAAGTCATTCCGAATATTGTAGGAGTCGATATTGGATGCGGGATGTTAACTGTAAATTTAGGAAGAGTAGATGTTGATTTAGAAAAGCTAGATGAGATTATCCATAAATATATTCCATCAGGAATGAATGTACATGAAGGAAGAGTGGTTAGATTCCCAGAATTGCAGAATTTAAAATGTTATAGGAGCTTGAAAAATACTAAAAGAATTGAAAGAAGTATTGGCACCTTAGGCGGGGGAAATCACTTTATTGAAATAAATGAGAGTGCTGATGGAATAAAGTATCTTGTGATTCACTCAGGAAGCAGAAATTTAGGAACACAAGTGGCTAGTATTTATCAAAATCTTGCAATAGATTTATGCAGTGGTAAAGGTGATTACTTTGTTAAAAGAGAAAAAATAATTAGTGAATATAAAGCTGATGGACGTAGAAAAGAAATCCAGAAAGCTTTAAAAGATTTAGAAGCACTATATAATGACCTAATGCCAAGCTACCCAAAAGAGTTGTGCTTTTTAAGTGGAGATTATAGGAAGGATTATCTACATGATATGAATATTTGCCAAGAATATGCTGTCTTAAATAGAAACACAATGGCAGATATAATTTTGAAAAAGCTGCTTGGAAAAGGTTTTGATGAATTTGAAGCATTTTCTACTACCCATAATTATATAAACTTAAAAGACAACATAATTAGAAAAGGAAGTATTTCCGCCTATGAAGGAGAAAAAGTATTAATTCCCCTTAATATGAGAGATGGAAGCATAATTGCAATAGGGAAAGGTAATCCAGATTGGAATTACTCAGCACCACATGGGGCAGGCCGTATTATGAGCAGGACTAAAGCTAAGGAAAAAGTCAATTTGGAAGAATTTAAGGCTTCAATGGAAGGGATTTTTACAACTTCAGTTACAGAAGCGACAATTGATGAAGCTCCAATGGTGTATAAGCCTAAGGAAGAAATACTTGAAAATATTTCTGAGACTGTTGATATTATTGAAATAATCAAACCAATTTATAATTTTAAAGCTCAAGGGTAATTAGAATATTTAAATCACTGATTTCAAAATTATTTTTTCTAAAATAAGTTAGGAGTTGATGATAATGATTTGGAGAGATGACGCCTTGTAACGGAGGCGATATAATGTCAAGAAGTTATAAAAAAACATCGGTTTATCAAGATGGATATGGATTAAAGTCTTTATATTGGTATAAGAGGTCTGCAAATAAGAAGGTCCGCAGAACCACTGAAATTCATAGTGGAAAATCATATAGGAAGGTTTATGATACTTGGACATTCCGTGATTACGTTTTTAGAGAAACTTTAAATGAATATAAGATTGAACTTGAAAGAGATCTTAAAAGTTGTCTAATATTTTATGGAAGTTATGATAATTTTCCTAATTATTATAAAAAAAGGCTTGATGATAAAGATTTTAGGTTATGGAAAAAGATTTATTATTGGAAATAATTATTTTAGCATTACCTTATGTGTATAATGTAATGCTAAAATGCAATTTATAAGTATCATAGATGAAGTGTATAGATGAATAATAATTTATTGGATTACATATTTAACTGTTGGGAGGGACTGAGTATGGATAAAGTAATACAAGCTCAATTAAGAGATATAGAAGAAAAAAATAATGTAAAAATACTATATGCAATAGAGTCAGGAAGTCGTGGCTGGGGATTTGAATCTAAGGATAGTGATTTTGATGTGAGATTTATTTATATACATCCAGTTGAATGGTATTTAAGTGTATTTGAAGGCCCTGATATTATAGAAATACCTGTAGATGAGGTGTTAGATGTTAATGGATGGGATCTTCGAAAAGCCTTAAAACTAATGTACAGGTCAAATGCATCTTTATTAGAATGGCTATCATCGCCAATTACCTACAGGCAAAATCAAGAGCTTGTAAAAGAATTAAGACAGGTGGCAGAAAAGTACTTTTCACCAATATCAGTCACATACCATTATATAAATATTGCAAAGAAAAGCTTTGATGGATTGGAAGGCTTAAATAATGTTAACATCAAAAAGCTTTTTTATGTTATTAGGCCAATTTTATCATGTATGTGGATAGAGAATTTCAATACAATTCCACCTATGAATTTACAAGCAATGATGAAAGAAGTTAAAATGGATGACAAAGTCAAGACGATAATAGAAGAACTTGTTACTATCAAAGCTGATAGGATAGAGTCAGACACGATAAAACAACCTACAGAATTAATGGAATTCTTAAGAGACAAGCTAGAATATTATTATAGTTATGCAAAAAATATTAAAACTGAAAAAGAAAGAGATTCTAGTATCCTAAATGAATTTTTCCATAAGACTATTAAAGAATATAGCGGTGATATAGAATGAATAAAGTAACAAAGGAAATTTTAAATAAAGAGGAATATAAATTTATACATTCAAATGAAAACTTAGGAGAAAACATAATATACTTAACACTTTCAGGGTCAATTGGATATGGTACTAATATAGATAATAGTGATGTAGATTTACGAGGAATTACAATTGAAAGAAAAGAAAATATATATGGATTTCAAAGTTTTGAACAATTTGAAGATACAGCAACTGATACTGTTATATATGGACTTAGGAAATTTGTTTCATTAGCATTAAAGGGAAATCCTAATATTCTTGAATTATTAGGTACTAAGGATGAGCATATTATATATATGAATAAATATGGTGAGGCATTACGTAAAAATAGAGAGCTGTTCTTATCAAAAAGAGTTATACACACTTTTGGTAATTATGCTACTGCACAATTAAGAAGACTGCAAAATGCCTTGGCAAGGGATGAGTATCCGAAGGAAGAAAAGGAGAAACATATACTTAATACAATAAATAATCAAATGAATCATTTTTCATCTAATTACACAGAGTTTCCAAAGGGGAGTATAAAATTATATATTGATAAATCTGATAAAAAGGAAGCAGAGATATTAATGGACATTCATATAGATAAGTATTCTTTAAGAGATTTTAAAAGTATATACTCAGAAATGAGTAATATTGTTCACGATTATGATAAGCTTAATCATAGGAATAGAAAAAAAGATGAGGGGAAGCTTTTAAAACATGCTATGCACTTAATAAGGCTCCTAATCATGGGAACAGAAATATTAAAAACTCATGAAATCAACACCTATCGAGAGAAAGAATATGATTTATTAATGGATATCAGAAAAGGCAAGTATAGTTATGATGAATTGTTTAAGTTAGTCGAGTTATATGATTTTAATTTTAAAGAAGCATCAGTTAATACTACATTGCCTAAAGAACCTGATGAGAGGCAAGTTGAAGAATTATTGATTTCTTTGTATGAGAGATATTATAATGGTACAAGAAAAATTATTAAGTAGATTAGTTTAGGAGGTAAAATTCTATGGAAAAATACACAAGAGAAGAATTGGTAGATGCACTAAAAGTTGTATCGTCAACTATTAATAATTGTGAAAAAGCGCAGCTAAAATTTGCAGAAGGTACCTCACAACATACACTTCTTAAAAATAGGTTAAAAGCTCTATACATTTCAAAATCGTTAATAACAGATGAAGTTATTATGAATAAATATACAAAAGAAGAATTAATAGAAGCACTACCACCTGTAGTTTCTATTATCAGCAAATGTGAGAAGGCTCAGCTAAAATTTGAGGAGGGGACATCTCATCATACTCGCCTTAAGAATATCATAAATGCAATGTATATTTCAAAATTTTTAATAACAGATGAAATTAATAAAAGAGATAGCAAGATTTGATATTATTTTCATATGGTGGAGCCATCTGTAAAGTGTATATAACAAATAAAAATGTTTATTGAATTAACTAATGTGTTACCTTAAATTGTGTTATAATAGGAATATATTTACAAGGGTGAATATCAAATAGAACTTATAAAAGCACAAAGTTAGGGGAGAAATAAATACATGAAATATATAAACAATTGCAAAACAGTAGACAAACTGAAAAATATAATTTTAATAGCAATTATTTTCAGTAGTTTTTTTATTATTTCATCTAATGTACAAGCAGCTACTATTACAAATAATCAAACATCAAATTCTAAAATCGGATGGACAATTGATGGAAAGAAGATTAAATCAGGTAGCTTATCAACAGACTATAATACTGAACAAGTGCTAAATGATATGAATAAGTTTCAGTTGAATACCTTAAATATACCTGTAATGATAGATGTAGATAATATTTCTTCAAGTAGTATGATAGTTGATAAAATAAGTGAAGAAAAGGCAATTAATTTAATTAAACAATTGAAGAATACAAATACCAATATAAATGTAATATTAGAGCCATATCCTTGGATAGAGCAGGGCACAAAGGCTGAAACTGAATGGAAACCGAATAACATGAATGCTTTCTTTTTAAATTGGAAGACTAATGTATTAAAGACATTGATAACTGATATTGCAGTACCATATAATGTAACAGCCCTAAACATAGGAAGTAATCTAGTTAACATGGAATCAGAAGAAAACAATTGGTGTGATACGATAGATTATGTTAGAACATATTATAAAGGATTTGTAACATACAGAACAAATAAATGGGATACTGCTTCATGGGCTCCTGACAGTGTTACTGCATATAATAACAAGTTAAATAATAAGTTATTTTCAAAAGTAGATTTTATTTCTATAGCAGCTTATTTCGAACTTACAAAGAATCCTACAAATACAGTTGAAAATCTTACAAGCGCAATAGAAAATTCTCAGATAGATTTTAATGGACAAGTTAGACACCAAAATATAAAACAAGAAATAAAAAACTTCTATGATAAATGGAATAAGCCTATTTTTTTTGGAGAACTTGGCTTTCCTAAATTTGATTATGCATCATACGAGCCTTGGAATTGGAATCCATATAAGAATAATAATATTAATAACGTTGAGCAAGCTAATTGTTTTGAAGCCTATAGAAGAGAGTTCCAAGATGAACCTTGGTTTTTAGGATTTTCTATATTTGCAGTGGGTGAACAAAGCAATGACAAACATTATTATCCAAGTCAAGAAAGTACAGAAGTTATAAAAAAATGGTATAGCAATGGAAAATAAATTATTCCGTGCAGTTATAAAAATAAATAGTAAATTGAAGTATCGCGTATCATATGATATGTGATACTTTTTGTTATAGATTCAATCAAATCTGAAGTTCAATAATGTGGGCTGTTAAAAAATGCTATAATAGAAATATAATTGCAATAAGTTTATAGAATCCGCTTCTATGGCATGTAATAAAAAAAGTTATTTTTTTATTACTGCAATGTTAGTTATAGCTAAATGTTATTTGAAGATTTAATAGTACGGAGTCTATAGTGAGAAGCTAATATATTACGAATGGGGGAATTTACATGAAAATATTAGTTTATGGAGCTGGTGTTTTAGGAAGTTATTTGGCTCATGTATTGATACGCGGAGGCAATGATGTTACATTGCTTGCTAGAAACGAACGTTTTAAAGAATTGAAGAATAATGGACTTGTTATTCGCCATTATATACAGTGTAAAACTACCACTGACAAAGTAAAAGTAATAGATTTTCTTCCTTCAAATGAAGTGTATGAAATAATATTTGTAGTAATGCAATATACACATTTAAATTCAATATTACCATGTCTTTCAAATAATAAAAGTTCTAATATTATATTTGTTGGTAATAATGCAGATCCCCATGCAATTAAGAATTATATGCTAAAAAATAGCTGTAATGAAAAACATATTGCTTTTGGGTTCCAAAGTACTGGCGGAAGACGTGAAAATGGAAAAGTTATTTGCGTGCGTATAATCGGACAAATGGAGTTAGGTGGATTAGATGGTAACTTATCATGGAAAAACATTATAGATAGGGCTTTTAAAAACACAAAATATAAATTAACTTATTTTGATGATATGGATTCGTGGCTTAAAAGTCATATTGCTCTAATTATGCCTCTTTGTTATGCTTCATATGCATGTGATGGAGATTTACATAAAGTAGCTAAGAGCAAAAAACTTTTAAATCAAATTATTAAAGCAATCGATGAAGGCTATAAAGTATTAGAATCACTTGGCTACTCCATTTTACCTAAAAATGAAGAAAATTTTGTTAGAAATAAATCATATATGTTCTATCTATTATTGAAAATTATTATGATAACACCTATGGGAAGGCTAGCAATAAGCGATCATGCTATGTCAGCAGTTAATGAGATGTTCATGTTGAGTGATGCATTCAATATATTAAAGCAAAAATCAAATATTTCAACGCCAAATTGGGATGAACTCCAAAGTCATTTGGAAAAAAATCGTAACAAAGAAACATGTATCAATTGATAATAGATATGGGGGGATTGGCATGAAGAAAAAAATACTTTTAATAACACCTGAGAATGAGGAAATAAATAGATTTAGAAAAAATCAATTTAATAATTTTATTCAGATAACTATGCCATACTTAGCAGCTTTCATAGATGAAAATAAATATGAAATAACTCTAGTTGATGAATATAATCAAAGAGTTCCTTTTGAAGAAAAATTTCATCTGGTTGCAATAACGGTAAACACATCAAATGCTGCCCATTGTTATGATATATCGAAGAAGTTTAGGGATAAGAATATTAAAGTTGTAATTGGAGGTCCTCATGCAACATTATTACAAGAAGAGGTAAAGAAACATTGTGATTATATAATGGTGGGAGAGGGCGAAATTATATGGCCAGAATTTTTAGAAGATTTCTATGAGGATAAAGCAAAACCAGAATATATTTGCGAAGAAGTACCTAATCTAAAAAATATGCCAATAGCAAGAAGAAATCTAATTCATAAAAGATACTTTACAAAAGGGGCAGTTATTTCTTCGAGGGGATGTCCTTATAATTGTAGTTATTGCAATTTAAAGCAAATTTATTGTGAGCCGTTTAGAACAAGGCCTATTAAAGAAGTTATTTCTGAGATAAAGACCATGAAAAGTAAGTTTTTTGTATTTTGGGATGATAATTTCTTTGGGGATATAAATTTTGTGAAAGAATTACTGTTGGAATTGAAAAAACTTAATAAAAAGTGGGCAGCACAAGTAACGCTAGAGAGATGTAAAGATGATGAATTATTAAAATTAGCTAAAGAGGCTGGCTGTGTATACTTCTTTGTAGGAATAGAATCTTTTTCACAGGATAGTTTGGGAAGTGTAAACAAAGGTATAAATGATGTAGATAAATATAAAAGTATGATAGACAAAATTCATAATAATGGAATTTGTGTACAAGCTGGAATAATATTTGGATTTGATACAGATAAAAAGGATGTATTCAAGAAAACTCTTGATGCCTGCAATGAGCTAGGAATAGATGGAGCAACTGTAAGTATATTAACTCCTCTGCCTAAAACACCAGTATATTCAAAGCTAAAAGAAGAAAATAGATTAATAACAGAGGATTGGAGCTATTACAATGGAAAAACTAGAGTAGCTTTTATTCCTAAAAATATGAGCGCAGAAGAGCTGTTTGAAGGCTATATGTGGTTTAGGAGAGAGTTTTATTCTTTAAAATCTATTTATAAGAGAATAAGAAAATCTAAAACAAACATATTATATAACTTAATTGTAAATTTAGGATATAAGATAAGTCTTAACGGTACAAAAAATAATTTTTAGTATATTAGAGAATTCTTTAAAGTAACTGGTTTATATGAATTATGAAGTTTGTTATAATTTAAACTTTAAATTATTCATATATCAATTGGGTTAATAATGAAAAGATAGGATTTAGAATTATAAATGAAATATATTTTTTATAATTAAACAGAATGGTATTTATAAGATTTACTATCATTAGCTAAAAGATAAATTGTAATTTGTAGGGTAGTTTAAACTGCTAAATTATTTAGAAATAAAGAGGTGCAATTATGAAAATACATGATAAATGCTTGCCGTGTATGGTCAACCAAGTTATTAAAGTAGCAAATATTACAGGGGTTAACAATAAGGAAGAGTTATTAAAGGAAGTTTTTACATATCTCAGTAAAATGTATTTTGAGGCAACTACACCAGAAATTATTGGAGAAATTTTTGGCATGATAAAAGAACATACTAATAATCAAGATCCATATAAAGAAACTAGAAATTACTATAATACATTATTTTCAAAACTGTTACCTGAATTTGAAAGGAAGATTGAGCAAGCTGAAAATTCGTTTCAATTAGCAGTAAGGTATGCCATTGTTGGTAATATCATAGATTTTAATCCTATTCACAATACATTATTAGAGGATATATTTGATTATTTTGAAAAAATGGAACAGTTAGAACTTGCAATAGATGATTCTAAAGAGCTAGCGGAAGATATTTTAAATTCAAAAACATTATTATACTTAGGTGATAATTGTGGAGAAATATGTATGGACAAGATTCTTTTGAAAAAAATAAAGGAACTAAATCCTAATGTTAAAATATTCTTTGGAGTACGAGGTAAACCTGTTGTAAATGACTCTATAGCTGAAGACGCATATGCTGTAGGAATTGATGAATATGCAGAGGTTATTGATAATGGAGATGGTTCTCTTGGGACTGTTTTAAAAAAGACAAGTCATGAGTTTAAAGAAGCCTATAAAAAGGCGGATGTAGTAATTGCTAAAGGGCAAGCTAACTATGAATGTTTGAGTGAAGAAAAGAAAAATATCTATTTTCTGTTAATGACTAAATGTGATGTGATTGCAAATGATATTGGTGCTCCGGAAAAGAAAATGATTTGTATGAAAAACAAATTTTAATTACAGGAGGTGTGTCATGAGTGGTTTAATAGTGCAAATAATCCCAGTGATTATATTTAGAATTTTAGTATTAATCTTATGTGTGCTAGGAATATATGCTCTTGTCTTATTAATTAAGGCTCTAAAGATCTATATTAAAAAGAATTCTTAGTTCTATACATAAATAAGACAAGCATTAATCAAGAAAGATTTAAAGATATCAAAATGAGAGTTTATCAGCTTTGAGATAAAGGATAAAATAAATTTATATACTAATGATGGAGAACAATGAGGAAAAGTCGCTAATGCAATTGATGAGGAATTAGTTAGTGATGTTTTATTATATAAAAGCAGATATGTAAGGAGAAAGATATTATGGAAAATAAAAATGGAAATCTATTAATGGCTCCACTATGGCTAATGTATCCTGAAATTCCAAATGGAAGCATTGGATGGAGAATGGGATATGGTGAAGGATATGCTATAGATTTTTACTTATGGTTTAATAAATTAGAAGAGGATGAGAAGAAAAAGTATAAAGAAATGTTTCCAGAGCCTAAAAGATGGGAAAGAGAAGATAATATTTATGAATACAATAATTATTGGACATACACTTGGCAAAAAGATGGCAAGCCTGAATATGATTTAAATAACCTTATTTCAGATTATAAAGATGGAAAGAACTTGGAATATATTTATTTCTGGGGGCATCATCCTAAAAAAGATGGCGGGATTACAAAGTCTTGCTTTAGCCAGTGGTGGAAGAGCAGGTTCAATATTGGACATACTGAATATTTATTTATGGAACAATATATGATGGCAGAAAAAGCTAGATTTTTTGGAGACAAAGAAATAGAAGAAAAAATTATGAATAGTTATGATCCTAAGGAAATAAAGAGCTTTGGACGTAAAGTAAGAGGTTTTGATGAAGAAATTTGGAATAGAGCTAAATATTCAATTATCATAAATGGAAATTATAATAAGTTCATGCAAAATGAAAGATTAAAAACATTTCTTCTTTCCACAGGGGATAAAATATTAGTAGAGGCAAGTCCATATGATAATGTATGGGGAATACAGATGTCTGAGGAGGATGTTAATATCAAAAATCCAGAATTATGGCGCGGGGAAAATTTACTCGGATTTGCGTTAATGGAAGTTAGAAATGAAATAAAAAGAGTATGTAAAAATAGCAATATGATTGATTGGGTTTCGTTGAATAATAGATATAGTTAATGTAGTACAGATAGATGGTATATTTATTTTATAAAGCAAATTCTAACCAAAGTTTTTATTGACAAAATATAGGTTAGGGAATATACTGATAAAAAAGTAATCATATAAAATTAGTATGAATTAAAAAATAAATATAAGTATAATATATGCTTAATAAAAATAAATAAGAAATGATTGACTAGAAAGCTAGAGATCGTAGAAATTTAGGGTGGTTAAGTCTTTTTTAGACTTTTCCTGCTTAGGGATTTTTGCGGTCTTTTTTGTTTTATTTTAGGCAATAGGCACTATCAAAAAAATTATTTGGCTGTGGGGATGTGTTTATGGATTTACAAAATTTTATTAAAAAGTTCCAGATACCTGAAGTAGCTTATCCGTTCATCAACAAGATATTTACTAAAAAAGAAATTGAATTTGTAGATAAGATGGACAAGGATACATTTACTAAGAAGGACATAGAGAAAATTATAGATGAAAATTCAGAGGCGTTTATAAAAAATAGCTATAGAAGAGGTATTATTTCACTTGTAGATGAAGAGACATCTACATATAAAATAGCAAATTTTTATAGTAGATTAGATATTTTTTCAATATCTGAGCAAGAGGTTTATAGAAGCATTCCAAAGGCAGATCAACTTTCTATGGATGCCTGGTATTTTAAAGCTTATTATGATGGGTTAGACCCTGATTTTAGTGTAAGGCCTACAGAGGATGAAATTTTACCACTTAACAAGGTGTTAGAATTCATTGACACTCAGGATAGACCTGTTTATCTAAATTACTGCGATTGTAGAAGCCTTAGAGGAGAATGTGGAAAACCAACTAAAACCTGTATTACGTATAGAAATGGAATTAATACATTTGCACATAGAGGTTTATCAGAAGAAATAGATAAAGAAAGAGCAAAAGAAATAGTAAAAAATGCTGATAAGAAAGGTCTTATGCATACAGTTAATTCAAATGGTATATGTAATTGCTGTGGAGACTGCTGTTATTTATTTAGAAGCCAGGCAAAAAGAAATAGCAGTGGATTTTGGCCAAAAACAAATCAAATCATTGAATTTAATTCACATAACTGCATTAAGTGTGGTGCTTGTATAAAAAGATGCCATTTTGATGTATTTACTAAGGTTGATGGAATCATAAAAACAGATATTTCAAAATGCGTAGGTTGTGGAATTTGTTCAAATTCGTGTCCTACAAAGGCACTTAAGTTACAGGAAAGAAAATAACATGCTTGAAGATACACCGTATATTTTGCGTTAGTAAAGAAAGTGATTTTGTTTATATAAGGAGCGATTAAATAAATATTGAGAGTATTGAGTTTGGTTCAAAAAGTTTAGGCATACGGTTTGATATATTTTGAATGTGATTAAATTAAAAGAGAGGGATTAAAATGAGTTACGAAGCATATAAAAATAATCAGTTAGGTTTTACTACAAGACAATTACATGCAGGTTATAATCCAGCAGAACATTATAGATCAAAAGCAGTTCCAATTTACCAAACAGCAGCTTTTGAACTTGGGGATTTTGAGAGATGTATTAGATTATTTGATTATTCTGAAGAAGGTCATTCTTACGTAAGATTTTCAAATCCAACTAATACGGTACTTGAAAGAAGATTAGCATCACTTGAGGGAGGAATAGAAGCAATTGCATTAGGTTCAGGAATGGCAGCAATATCTAATACTTTTTTGAATATCGCAAAATCAGGGGATGAAATAGTAGCTGTTAATACTTTATATGGAGGAAGTAGAACCTTATTAAATAACATTTTACCTGATTATGGAATTGTTGGGAGGTTTGTAGATGATGAAAATGATATAGAATCATACAGAAAAGTAATTACAGAAAAGACAAAGGCAATTTATATTGAAAGCCTTGGCAATCCTGGTATGAATATAATCGATATTGAAGCTGTGGCTAATCTAGCTCATGAACATGGAATACCATTAATTGTTGATAATACTTTTGCAACACCGTATTTATTACGACCATTTGAATATGGAGCGGATATTGTTTGCTATTCTGCAACCAAATATCTTGCAGGTCATGGGACAACAATTGTAGGAGCTGTAGTTGAAAAAGGTGGTTTTAATTGGTTGAATGGGAAATTCCCTCAGTTTGAAAAATTTTATGATGAATACAAAGATACGATAGGAAAAGATATTTTAGATAAAACAATGTTTACTAAGAGACTTAGAATCAGATACTTAACTGATTTAGGTGCACACTTAAGCCCAACTAGTGCGTTTTATTTATTGCAAGGAATTGAAACTTTATCTTTAAGAATGAGAGAACATGCAGCTAATGCGCAAAAGGTGGCTGAATTCCTTGAAGGTCATCCGAAAGTTCTTTCAGTGGCATACCCAGGACTTAAAAGTAATAAGTATCATGAGTTAGCTAAAAAATATTTTCCTAAGGGTCCAGGCGCAATAATGTCTATAAGATTAAAAGGTGGAATAGAGGCAGCAAGAAAAGTCCTTGAAGAAGTTAAAGTATTTGATTACATGGTAAATGTGGGAGATGCAAAATCACTTATTGTACATTCAGCAACATCAACTCATTTTGGACAATCTAAAGAAGAAAGAGAAAAAGCGGGAGTATATGATGATACTTTAAGATTATCAATAGGTATTGAAGAGGCAGAGGATTTAATAGCAGATCTTAAGCATGCGCTTGATTCAATAGATGAATAGAGAATATTAAATAATCAATATTTTTCTATAAGCAAACCTACGTTCTGGGAACATAAGTTTGCATGAAAATATGTTATATGATATAATTACTGGAAGAAAAGAGGAAAGTTCCTAATAATTAATGATAGACTAAGCAATCAAAGATAGATGAACAGTTACAAATTTTATTCAATAATTACAATAATAATTTTGAATATGTCGTATATACTTACAAAGATAGGAATTATATATTATTATCTATTAAGCCTAAGCACAATTCAAGGTATCTTTGACTTAGGAGCCGTATAGTATTTTTTTAGGAACGTTAATACTTTTAATCTTTTTACCAAAGGTTTTATAAGAACTTAAAAATTTTAGGAATTATACTTTTTCAACAAGGGAAGTGAGAATATGTGGCAAAATATTATAGATTATTTTCAAAAGGACATGAATAATTATTTGCAGGCAATAGGGCAACACTTAGAAATAAGTTTACTATCCTTATTTGTAGCAGCGATTGTTGGGATTCCCTTTGGAATATTATCTACTAAAAATAAAGTTTGGTATAGATGGGTGACGACCTGGTTTAATACTCTTAGAATTATTCCGAGCTTAGCTGTTCTTATAATATTTATTCCTATTGTAGGAACAGGTGTTAAACCAGCACTTATTGCATTAGCGTTACTTGGAATACCACCAATATTATTAAATACAGCACTTGCCTTTAACACAATTCCTGAATTCATGATAGAAACTTCAATGGCAATGGGAATGTCAAAAGCGCAGAGTTTTTGGAAGGTAAAGGTGCCATTAGCTGCACCTCTTATACTAACAGGAATTAAAACTGCAATGGTTGAGATTATTGCTAGTGCTACCCTTGCTGCTTATATTGGTGGAGGGGGAGTTGGGAACATTATTTTCACTGGATTAGGACTTAATAGAGCAGATTTACTTCTAATAGGTGGTGTTACTGTAGCAATTCTTTCAATGCTTGCAAATGTAATTATGTTAGGTTTGGAAAAATATCTGCTTAGATATAAGTATATTAATTCGAATATATAGTTTTAAGTCGCCTAATCATTATAGATTAGTGAAAGTATTAAAGAATCATATATGAGCTTTAGATAAGCTCATTAAAAGACAAGTAATAAAGATTAATTTAGATTGGGGAGTGATAATTATGAATAAAAATATTAAAAGAATCATAGGAACGTTATTAATTACAGTTACACTTGGAGGGCTTGTTGCTTGCGGAAATAGCAAAAGTTCAAGTGGAGATAAAAATACAATTCGTATAGGGTCAAAGGACTTTACAGAAAATTCAATAGTAGGTGAAGTTTATGCATTAGCTCTTGAAGACAAAGGTTATAAAGTAGAAAGAGTACCTAATATAGCAAGCTCAGTTATTCATACATCGCTTGTAAATGATGAAATTGATTTATATCCAGAATATACTGGCACTGGATTATTGGCGATTTTAAAGAAGGATTTAATTACAGATCCAAAGCAAGTTTATGACACAGTTAAATCTGAATATGAAAAGCAATTTAATTTAGAATGGCTTGACTATTCGCCTGCAAATGATGGACAAGGGTTAGTAATTCGTACAGATGTAGCAAATAAACTTGGAATCAAAACTATTTCTGATTTACAAAAACATGCAGGTGAAATCAGATTTGCATCACAAGGTGAATTTGATAAAAGAGAAGATGGTATTCCAGGATTAGAGAAGGTCTATGGAAAGTTTGATTTTAAATCTACAAAGGTATATGACAATGGTTTAAAGTATGAAGTATTAGCGAATAATGAAGCAGATCTAGCACCAGCATCTACAACAGAAGGCCAATTAGTAAAACCTGAATTTACCTTATTAGAAGATGATAAACACGTATGGCCTCCATATAATTTAGCACCAGTAATTAAAAAATCAGTATTAGATGCTCATCCGGATATTGCTGATATTTTAAATAAAGTTAGTGCAAGCTTAGATACTAAAAAGATAACAAAATTAAACGCAGAAGTTGATGTAGATAAAAAAGAATACGAAGAAGTAGCTAAGGAGTATTACGATTCTATTAAATAATAGATAGAAGGAGATATTCAAGATGAGTATAGCAATAGAGTTTAAGAATGTTTATAAACAATTTAAAGGAGCAGCATATAGCGCAGTTGATAATGTAAGTCTAAAAATTGAACATGGAGAATTCATTACAATTTTAGGATCTTCAGGGTGTGGAAAGACAACACTCCTTAAGATGATTAATCGATTGTATGATCCACATAAAGGAAGTATTGAATTTTTTGGTGAGGATATTAGTAGTAAAGATCCAGTAGAGTTTAGAAGAAAAATAGGTTATGTAATTCAACAGGTTGGGCTGTTTCCACATATGACCATAGCAGGTAATATAGCAACTGTTCCAAAGATACTTAAGTGGCCTAAGGAAAAAATAGAAGCTAGAGTAGACGAATTACTTGAACTTGTTGGGCTTGAGCCAAAGGAGTTTAGAAATAGATATCCAGCCCAATTATCTGGTGGACAGCAGCAACGTGTAGGACTTGCCAGGGCTTTAGCAGTTAACCCTGATGTAATGCTGCTTGATGAACCTTTTGGTGCTATTGATGCAATAAATAGAATAAATCTTCAAGATGAGTTATTAAAGATTTATAATACTTCAAAGAAAACATATCTGTTTGTAACTCATGATATTAATGAAGCATTTAAACTTGGAAGTAAAGTGTTAATAATGGATAAAGGAAAGATACAGCAATTTGATACACCAAGAAATATCGCAAAAAATCCAGCAAATGATTTTGTAAAATCACTAATTAAGGCACATGAAGGTAAATAACAAGTCCAAAGCTGGCATGGATATTTTTCATTAGGCGAGGAAGTAGATTGGCTTCATAGTGGGACTATTAAGACAATCTGCCGACGAAGGATGGTGGAAAATATGCTGGCAGATGAACTTGTTATTTTCTTGATTGTGCCCAATCCCGCGAATGGGCAGGAAGTATTTTGGGAGGATTAGAACTTTATGATTGACTATTTATTAAAATATCCTGATAAATTATTAAAAGCCTTTGTAGGACATATAGAAATTGTATTAATTACTTTAGTGATTTCTATAATATTAGCAGCATTATTAACGATATTAGTAGCTTATTCAAAAATAGCATCTAAATTGTTGGTTAATATATTTGCTATGATATATTCAATTCCTAGTTTAGCATTATTTGCGATTTTAGTGCCAATAACAGGGCTTGGCAAAGTTACTGCAATTATAGTTTTAGTACTTTATAATCAGTACATATTACTAAGAAACACAATAGATGGGCTTAATAATGTGGATGCTTCCATTGTAGAAGCAGCGACTGGAATGGGAATGAGCAAAAGCCAAATATTATTTCAAATCAAGTTACCTTTAGTTACTAAGCCAATCTTTGCAGGAATCCATCTTGCAGTAGTATCTACAATAGGTATTGCTACAATTGCAGCCTCTATTAATGCTGGTGGGATTGGAAGCGTCTTATTAGACGGACTTAGAACAGTAAATACAGCTAAGATACTATGGGGAACCTTAATGTCAGCAGGCTTAGCTATAGTAGTAAATGCAATACTTAATGTGATTGAGAAAAAGATTACTTAAAGCCATATATATTGCAAAAATAATTCTTCATTATAACTTCAAAAATATTGCAAGAATTTTAGCCCTAATTATGAATTGAGAATTGCAACATATATATACCTTTGAGAAATTATATTTTTAATAAACAATATCATATAATCAAAATGGGACTTTGCGTATTAAAGTAAAAATATCAAAGAACTTAGAAAGATCTGTTAAAATTATTTTATAATTTTGATAGATTTTTCTTTTTTTATACGAATTAATATATGTAAGTACAAACTTACTAAATGCAAGCTTGCATTATGGGAAGAGGTAGAAAATGAAAGTGAATGAAGATAATTATATTAAGGAATTGAGAAATAGGAATGAAAAAGCCTTAGATTATGTTATTGATAATTATGGTTGGATTATAAAATCTATTGTAGGAAAGCATCTATATGGGATCAATAGTGTTCAAGAAGAATGTATAAATGATATTCTTTTAGGGATTTGGAACAACATAAATAGCTTTGATGAAAGTAAAAATGAATTTAAAAATTGGGTGGCTGGTATATGTAAGTTTAAATGCACTGATTACAAACGAAAATATTTAAAAGACTTACAACATGAAAATATAGATGATTTAAATATCAGTGAAGATGGGGTTGAGTCAAAGAATTTAGAAAATGAATTAAGTAATGAAGTAGAATCGCTGCTTGGATGTTTAAAAGAGAAGGATAGAAATTTGCTTTATAAGCTATATGTTGATGAGATGAACATTAATGAAATAAGCAACGAATATGGAATGAAAAAAGAAGTTATATACAATAGATTATCTAGGGCGAAAAAGAAAATAAAAGATATTTTTAATATTGATAATAGAAGAGGTGTTAAGCATGAAGAATAACATATATAGTCTGCTTAATGAAGCAAACATCGATTTAGATGAATACAAAAAAGAAGATTTTAATGATATTGAAAAGGAATCACTTAAAAAGAATATTAGGAAATCTATAAGAAAGAGTAGAAAACAAAATGTTGGAAGAAAAGTAATAGCTGCAGCTGCAATAATAGCAGTACTAGTTGGTATGTCTTTTGGAAATACAGGAGCTTACGCCATATCAAAAATAAATTTATTCAGCGAAAGTATTTCAAGTTTCTTAGGAATAGAGAGGAATTTAGAAGATTATAATACAGTAGTCAACAAATCTGTTATAGACAATGGAGTAACAGTTAAATTAAATGAGGTAGTGTTAGATGATAATGAACTGCTTATATCTACTGATATAAGCTCAGATAGAATTTTAAAAGAATACGAATCTTGGGATAGTGAAATGACTCTTTATATAAATAATAAGAAAGTTAAACTTACAGGAGCAGGCGGTGGTATGGAAAAAATAGATGATAATACTACACAAGCAGTAATTGGGTATGATTTAGGTTCAATAAAAGACATGGATTTAAGTGGAGATTTAAATATAAAGATTGTATACTCCAAAATGATGGTAAATTATACTGATGATATAAATGGAACTTGGAAGTTTGAATTTAAAACTAATGGAGATAGGCTGAAAATTGATACTAAAACTGTAAAGCTTGGTTATGGATTTAATATTGAGAATGGAGATAAATATATATTAGAAAAGTATACAGATAATGCTTTAGGACAAAAAATATATGGTAAAATAATTAATAATTCAATCGAGAGAGGAACATACGCTATTTTATTAAAAGGATATGATGATTTAGGTAATAAAGTACTATTTGACTTAACAAAGGGAACAAAAGATGAGTTTTTACTAAAATACGAAAATGTATTAGTTGGAAATATGAGTGAAAAGGCAAGTAAATTAATTCTGACACCTTATGCAGTAAAAATGCCAGAAGAAGGTGGTGAGGAACCTAAATTTGATGAATATAAAAAAGTTGGAGATGAATTTACAATAAATATTAAATAAAAAGATAATGAAGGAGAACCAAATCTAGATAGAGGAGGTTCTCCTTTTTAAGTAATATCTATTTAGAAAATAATCTAAATAGATATTGACTTTGAAGATAAGAATTGATATATTCTATTTAGAAATATTTCTAAATAGAATATAAAAGGGAGATGATAATTTGGAGTTTCCAGAAACTTTTAAAGCATTGTCAGATCCGGTTCGGCGAGAAATTTTAGTAATGCTGAAAAGTGGTAAAAAATCAGCTGGGGAAATTTCAAAGGAATTTGATATGACAGGTGCAACAATTTCATATCATATATCTCAATTAAAAAAAGCAGGTTTGGTTTTAGAGACAAAATACAAAAATTTTATATATTACGAAATCAATGTATCGGTATTTGAAGAAGTAATGCTTTGGTTTTCGCAATTTAGGGGGAATGAAGATGAAAAAAGATAATATTTTATGGATTACAACTATTATTTGTTTTTTGCCATTGATTCTTTCATTTGGAGTATATGATAAATTACCTGAAGTAGTGCCTATTCATTTTAATTATGCAGGTGTTCCAAATAATTATGTGCCAAAAGCAGTTGGAGCGTTTGGAATGCCGGTTTTAATGGCAATAATTAATATTTTTATACACTTTAAGCTTAATAACGATCCAAAGAAAATGAATTCACCATCTGCATTGAAGTATTTAGGAAAGTGGTCTGCTCCAATTATTTCAGTCGTATTAGTACCAGTAACCTTATTTATTGCACTTGGATATAAAATTCCTATTCAAATTATTACATCAGTAGTCGTAGGAGTTATTATCGTAGCGGTTGGAAACTACTTACCAAAATGCAAGCAAAACTATACTGTTGGTATTAGATTACCATGGACATTAAATAGTGAAATGAATTGGAATAAAACTCATCATATGGCAGGATATCTTTGGATATTTGGCGGTATTTGCATGATAATCTTAGGCTGTATACAGATGAAAAGTGCTTTATTAACTTTAATTATTTTATTAGTAGTTGTAGCAATTCCATGTTATTATTCATATTGGTTATATAAAAATTGGGTATAATAAACTACTTTTTCATAAATAGTATATGTAATATAGTGTATCTGCAAAAAAAATTAGAAGCATACATGTAGTTGGTTTACATAAACATATGTATGCTTTCTTTTTTTACATTAAAGAAAGCATACACTATATGGATATTCAATTTAGGCTGATATCCACGTAAGTTCAATTCTCATTGTGGAACCCTATAGTATGTATTCAATCTTATATTAGCTTAACAGTTAAATTATTCAACTGTTCTCTAATATCGTCAGTGATGTTTGAATCGGTAACTATAGCATCAAATTCATTTATAGTTGCAAATTTATAGAGACTATCTGTATTAAATTTTTCTGTTTCAACAAGCAAAAATGCTTCTTTACTTGTTGAAACTATAAGTTCTTTAAGATTACCATCTTCTAACATAGAAGTACCTACGCTGTTAGTAATTAAATTTACACCGGAACTTCCTAAAAAACCTTTATTAAAAGTATATTTAGATATGCTCTTAATTGCTTCTGAGCCTAAGACTCCGCCGCTTCTATTGTCATATACACCACCTATGCATATTAATACAACGGTTTCATTGTTATTGAAAAGCGGTGGAATTATAGACATATTAGTTATCAAAGTTATTTTTTTTGTGCTATTAGCTATTAGTTTTGCTAATAAAAAATTTATGCTTGAGGACTCTAAAAAAATAATATCTCCATCCTCTATAAGTTCAAAAGCTTTCTTAGATATTAACTCTTTGCTATTTAAGTTAACTGTCATTCTGGTAGTTATAGAGCTTAATTTAGAAATTTTTCTATTTAATATAGCTCCACCATAGGTCCTTTGAAGATCTCCATTTTTCTCTAACCTTTGTAAATCCTTTCTTATCATACCTTCTGAAACATTAAATTGTTCACTTAGTTCTTTAACTTTCACTCTACCATGTTTATTAAGTATATTTAAAATCTGTTCTAGTCTTTCTTCAGTAAACATTTAGGCACCTCACCAATCATTATCGTTTAGTATTGTTGTTGATTAATATTATAACATTATTCTTTTAATTTATAAAATATATTGAATAGATATTTAAAAAAGTATATAATGATAATAATGATTAACAAATGATACTAAATGATAAAAAATAAAGTTGATTGATGAACTATTTTAAAAAAGATATAATTTAGCGTTATAGGGTAATGCCTAGCGTCATATTTTATATATTTAGGCATCTTCAAAGAATAGCTGCAATGTTAGCAATTTTTGAAGGTGCCTAATTTAATTGGTATTAAAGAAAGAGTTTATAGGGAAAAAAGCATACATAATAGAATTTTTGGCTATTCTAAAATTGTAAGTCCCCACTTCTTCAACTCTATAAATGCAGTTTCTAAACTCTTACCTTTTTCAGTTAATTCATATTCAACTTTTGGAGGAATTTCTGGATAAACTATTCTTTTAACTAACCCAAATTTCTCTAGTTCACGTAGTCTAAGGGAGAGCGTTTTGGGGCTTATCCCATCTAAAGAGCGCAACAAATCTCCAAATCTAATTTTTCCATCTATCAATAAATCTCTTATTATTAGAAATGTCCATTTACTACCTATAATATTTATTGCTGCCTCAATAGGACATTTTTCATTAGGATTTCCTCGTTCAAGTTTGATTTCTGACATAAATAAAACTCCTTTCAGCCGTTGATTTTTCACTATACTTACTTTTTTGAAATTATATAAAAAAAATATCACTACTTTTCAAAGTATAGTATAGATAATATAATGAAAATAAGCAAGAGATTTAAATAAAAAGGAGATTATAATTATGAATACTTTTAAAAATTATACTTTAAAAAATACGAACTTAAAGAATAGAATTGTTATGCCACCAATGTGCATGTACTCTTCGGATGAGACTGGTATGGCAAATGATTTTCATTACACTCATTATGTTAGCAGAGCCATTGGTGCAGTAGGTCTTATAATACTTGAATCTACAGGAGTTGTTGAAAATGGAAGGACAACAGACAATGATTTAGGGATTTGGGATGACACGCATATAGATGGACTGAAAAAAATTGTTAATGGTGTTAAAAAATATGGTTCTAAAATTGCAATACAATTAAATCATGGTGGAAGAAAATATACAGGAACAGCTAGTCAGGCTGTAGCTCCAAGTGCAGTTAAATTTGATGAAAGAAGCACATTGCCTAAGGAATTAACTAGAGATGATATTAAAGAAATTGTATTAAATTTTAAAGAAGCAGCGAAAAGAGCAGATAAAGCGGGATTTGATGCTATAGAAATACATGGAGCACATGGTTATCTAATACATCAATTTCTATCACCATTATCAAATTTAAGAAAAGATGAATATGGTGGTGATATAAAGAACAGAATCAGATTTCTAAAAGAAATATTGGAAGCTGTGACAGAAGTATGGCCAAAAGAGAAAGCAATTTTGCTTAGAGTATCAGCCTATGATTATAAAGAGGGTGGAATAACGCTAAATGATATGATTGAAATTATAAATGAAATTAAAGAATATATTGATATAGTGCATGTAAGTACTGGAGGATTAATTCCAGTAGAAATAAATGTATATCCAGGATATCAAGTAAATTATTCAAGCATAATAAAAGAAAAGTGTAACATTCCTACAATAGCTGTTGGATTAATTACAGATATTAATATGGCTGAGGAAATAATATCGAATGGCAGGGCAGATTTAGTTGCAGTTGGCAGAGAGCTTTTAAGAAACCCATACTTTGTGTTAAATGAAGCAAAATCTAGAAACATAGATTTTGATTATCCAGAACAATATAAGGGTGCTTTCAAATAATACTCTGAAGATGGAGAATCTACGTTATACTAGTCAATGTATTTTAAGCACATAAAGTTATATACCTAGCAAAGTTTATGCGCTTATTATGAATATAAAAAACAAGGTTGGAAGCTTAAATTTTAAGCCCAACCTTGTTTTGTATAGTATTTTTTTAGATTATACCAAGCCTTTAATTGTTCTATTTTTATGAAATAAAATCATCTTTTTAGTAAGATTATTTTTGAGAAATACATTTTCTAGGGCAAGCTAATTGGCAAGCTCCACAGTCAACACAAGCAGATTCATTGATTCTTCTTTTCTTATCCGTATCTTCTGTAATGCATCCAACAATGCATACTCGCTCGCAATTTGCACAACCCACACAGTCAGATTTACTGATTATTCTAGGCATAATTTTCTCCTTACATTTAGAAAACTATAATGTTTGCTTACAAGATGTAACTGTAATTTCTAATGTTCTTGTTAAGAATGGACACTTTTCTTTCATTAGATTAAAATTATCTCCATCTTTTAAGAATTTAGCAGTTCCTTCAATTAAAAATCCGGTTCCCATATAATTGTATCCCATCACTTCTTTACTACCAAGAGTTAATTTAACGTTAGGATTAGCATTAACATTTTCTTCTGTTTTAATCATGGCAGCTGCAGGGATTAAGATTTTATTTCCTTCTGCAATGATTAAGTAACTGTTCCATGTATTAGCGACATGAGCTTCGTTATTTGAACAAGTTACAATAGAAACCACTCCCTCATGATTTAATACCTCAAAAAATTTTTCTGTAAACATTATATATTCCTTCTTTCCTTTTAAAATAAAGATATGCATTATCGTCGATAACTGTTATCTATAATTATAATATTATTATTTCTTTTGTTTGTCAATATAAATATTTGGCAGGGAACATATGCTTCATACCATATGATTATCTTGAATGGGGATAAATAATAGGATATTATTAATAAAAGACTATAAACCAAAGGAGTATAAAAAATGAAATTTTCAGTAGGAGTAGAATATGCAATACATTGTTTATTATATATGGTAAAACTAGAAGAAGGTAAATCAGTGGGAATAAGAGACTTGGCAACATTCCAAGGTATTTCAGAAACTTACTTATCTAAAGTATATGCAAAATTAAGCAAAGCAGGAATTATAAAATCTATACCTGGTGTAAAAGGTGGCTATGCATTAGCTCGTAGTGAGGAAGAAATAACATTTTGGGATATTGTTGAAGCAGTAGAAGGAAGCGAATCATTCTTTCAATGTGCGGAAATTAGGCAAAATAATATATTGGTAGATAAAGATAATCTGCCAGATACACATACAAAATGTCCATGTTTAATAAAAGTTGTAATGTCAGAAGCAGAAGATGAGATGAGAAAATACTTAAGAAAAAAATCGTTGGCTTGGTTATACAATGAAGTATATAATAAAAAGCTTCCAAAAGAGGTTGAAAAAGCAACAATTGAATGGTTTAATAATAGCAAAAAGTGATTTAAGTAGTAAAAATTAAGAATATAATGGATTTAATACTACTCTCATTTAAAGGTTATATGGTGAAGCAAAAAACTATAACCATACTTTTAAATTTAACTGATCTATAATACTATATATGTTGTAATTGGATTTCTACATTTTGGTTTTCACTTAGGCCTTACCTAACTGAAATTTTAAATGTAAATTTATTATTGCAACATATATATTCATATTTTCTATAAAGTTAATAATGAAGATATGTTAGTAATTAATTTCTAACTTTAATAAACCTTCCTACATTAACTTTTTTCAAGATAATTAGGAAGGTATAAATTTCTTATTTTAGTATTAAATGTACTAACTATTATTTTTAAATGTAGGTAGTTGTGTTACTATTTATAAGCTATAACATACGGATGCTTGTGTATCTAAGACACTGCCGATAAATTTAGCAACTTCTAAGTGATTTGGATGAATAAGATATTTATCTAAATCTTCTAATGATGCAAATTTTGTAATCAAAATTATATCATAATTACTTTCACCAGGACGAATATTTATTTCTGCCTGTATGTCTATCAGAACTTCTATTTTTCCTCTCATGCTTAGAAGAATTTCTTGAGTTTTTTTAATATTATCAGCATCTCTATTCTTTAATTTTAATAATAAATTGTTTATAACCATATTATTTTACCTCCTAAAATATTTAATGTAGTTTGTGCGATTTCATGACCATTGATTTAGAAAACAATTTTATTCATGATATATAAGCTATTACGAGTAGCAAGGACTACAAAGTTATTGATACTAATCTAGTGATTACTAAATAATACAATATGTCTATGTTGAATTATTTAGTATAGCGCCTTTATAGACTATATAGTCCTTATTATTCCGCCATCAATAATATGCTCACTACCAGTGATATAAGATGCTCTGTCTGATACAAGAAATGCAACAAGTTCAGCGATTTCTTCAGGTTTTGCTGGACGACCAAGTGGTATGCCGCCAAGGTTATCCATTAATTCTTGACGAGCGCTATTATAGTCAATTCCGGAATTTTGTGCCATTCTTTCAATAAGACGCTCAGCAGCTTTTGTTTCTGTAAAACCTGGAGCAACTGTATTTATTCGTATTCCATCTCCACCAAACTGCGTAGCTAGATTCTTGCTGTAATTTGTTAGGGCCGCTTTAGCAGCAGAGTATGACATAGTCATTATCCCAGGAAGTCTCCTTTGAATAGATGATATGTGAATTATTACGCCTTTCTTTTGTTTAATCATAGAGGGCAGAAAACCACGATCTAAGCGTACAGCTGAAAAAAGATTTTGGTTAAAGGCTTGCAACCAATCGTCATCACTTAAACTTAATGCTCCAGAAGTGGAGGATGAAGAACCACCTACATTATTTATTAAAATATCTAATCCACCGAGTCTTTCAAGAGTCTCTTTAATGATTCTCTCAGTACCCTCTGGTGTGCTAACATTTGCTTGAATGAACCCTATAGAATCTGGCAAATCATTAGGCATAGTTCGTGCAGTTGTTATTATTTTTGCACCCGCATTAAGCAAACGATCAACAATTGATCTACCAATACCTTTAGTTCCACCTGTTACAAGTACGCGTTTACCATCAAGTTCTTTGTTAATATCAAATGATAAAGTATTTTGCATAATTAAAAATACCTCCCTTTAAATAAGTTTATCTACTTAATCAGTATAATTAAGTAAACTTGACAACATCACGTCAAGTTTTGGAATGGTATTTATTTACTTAAGCAAAATCATTATAAGGAGATAGGTAATATCATATAATTTAATACTTTCATCTTTTGGAAATTAGGTAAATAGGAATTCTAGTCTGATAACATTATGTAATATTATGTGATTTTATTTTCTCAGTTATACAGTGGATTATATTCATTTTGATTCAGCGATTATAACTTGACATGATGTGGTCAGGTTATGCTTGTTATAGTTAGAAAGATCGATTATATGAAATAATTATTAGAGAATAGGATTATAAAGGAGAGATATTATGAATATGAAATTACAAGAACCTATTGAAACTTATTTTAATACATCCAATAAATCAGATCCAAAGAAATTTATATCAATTTTCACTGAAGATGCAATTGTAATTGATGAAGGTCAAGAATATATTGGGTTAGATAAAATACGAGAATGGAGTATAAAGCACCACTTTGCAGCTAAGCTTGAATTAAAGGTTATAGATATTAGTGAAAAAAATCTTATAACAATTGTTAAAGCTAAAATAGATGGTGATTTTGATAAAACTGGACTTCCAGATCCTCTATTATTAGATTTTCATTTTACTATATTAAAAGAAATGGTGGCTAGGTTAGAAATATTGTTTCCCCAAAATATATAAATCAAGTAAAACAATATAATGAAGGAGAGAATTGTATGAATAATTTTATTAAAGTTAATTCTGAAAAATGCACTAAATGTGGTCTGTGTGTGAAAATATGTAGAGGAACATTGGTGATGAGTGATTTAGGACCCAAAGTAGACAGGGATCTTTGTATTGAATGTGGTCATTGCGTGGCTGTTTGTCCCAATGGTGCTTTAGACAGCACAAAAACTCCATTAGATAATCAAGTGCAAATTCAAAAAGAAAAGTTAATGGATTCAAATATTGCGGCCACTTTTCTTAGATCAAGAAGATCTATTCGAGCATTTCAGAAAAGGGATGTATCTCGAGATATAATTAGTGAACTTCTTAATATAGCTAGATTTGCACCAACAGCTTGCAATTCTCAAGGACTTTCGTATCATGTTATTGATAATCATAAGATTCTACATGAAATTACTTCGATTATAGCTGACTGGACGGAGGAATCTATAGAAAATGGTGTGTTAAAGAATTCGCCGTGGGTACAGAATACTGTTTCGACAATAGCACAGTATCGTAATGATAACAAAGATACAATATTAAGAGATGCTCCATGTTTAGTGATTGCAACAGCTCCAAGAGAACAAAAAGAACTTGGTCGCGACAATACACACTTTTCATTAACATATGTGCAATTATATGCACAAACATTAGGATTAGGAACCTGTTGGTCAGAACTATTTGAATATTGTTCTATGGCAGAATATGAACCTCTTTTAAGATTGCTGAATATTTCTAAAGGTAGGGTAGTAACGGGTGCGCTATTAGTAGGATATCCACTTTATAATTTTAAAAGACTGGTAGATAGAAATCCTTTAGAAATCACATGGCAGTAAAGAGTAGCGATTTCTAGGAGTGAAATGTTTTAATTTATAAAAATAAACTATTCCCCTAAACTTTATTATACCATATGAAATTTTTAGTAGGAGTATAATATGCAATACATTGCTTATTATATATGATAAAACTAGAGGAAGATAAATCAGTGGGAATAAGATATTTGGCAACATTTTAAGGTATCTCAGAAACGTATTTATAAAAGGTATATACAAAATTAAGCGAGTCAAGAATTATAAAATCATACCTGGTGTAAAAGGTGTTTATGCGTTAGCTCGCAGTGCAGAAGAAATAACATTTTGGGATATTGTTGAAGCAGTAGAAGGAAGCGAATCATTCCTTCAATGTGCATAAATTACGCAAAATAATATATTAGTAGATAAAGATAATTTGCATATACACATACAAAATGTACATGTTTAATAAAAGTTATAATGTCAGAAGCAGAAGATGAAATGAGAAAATATTTAAGAAAAAAATCATTGGCATGGTTATACGATGAAGTATATAATAAAAAGCTTCCTAAAGAGGTTGAAAAAGCAACGATTAAATGGTTCAATAATAGCAAAAAGTAATTTAAGTAGTAAAAATTAAGAGTATTAACAGAGTTAGTATGATTTGCATCTATCATGAAACCCACTAAAATCTAGAATTTAGATTTTAGTGGGTTATTTTAATTCGACGTGAATTCACAAAGATAAAATATTTCCTAAAGGTTACCACATGATGAATTCATACAAATAAAGCCTTAAGAAAATAGTGAAAAATATAAATTCTAATGATATTAAAGAATATGCATATCTGAGTAATAAAAAAGTTTTGTTATATTAAGAAAAAATATGGCAAAAAATCCGAATAAAAAGAAAATAACTTTCAGATAATGTTTACATTGGTAAAAAAATATGCTATCTTACAATTAGAGATGCCATTTTAAAATAATAATGAACGGGGGAAAAGAAATGATTCATATAAAAAAAGATTTAACTAATATGCTGCTAATGTTAATACTATTTGTTCTGGTATTTATTTTGAGTAAGTTATTCCTGTATTTGGAATCAATCTTATGTATTATTGGAGTTTTAGGAGCAATCTTTTTAATTATATTACAATGTTGCAAATTTAAAGAAAATAAATCTATAGGTAGAAATGTTGCAATTGAAAAAATTAAAACTGGTAATTTGAAATATGATGAAAATAAGGATTTAAGTTCAGATGAAAGATTTATTATCGATGAATTTATTAAACTTGTAAAGGTTTTTAAAAGTTATGTTGCTGAAATATCAGCCTTGGGTGATTCAGTAATAGATACTGCAGATGAGACCGAAGAGTTATCAAAAACTTTAATGAGCCTTAACGACTTAGTAGCTGAAGGATCTCAGCAACAAGCAGGTGAAACAGAAAGTTGTATGAATTTAGTAGAAGGATTATCACTTAAATTTGAAGATGTTAACAGTGCAATGAAAGTTATAGAGAATAGGATTCAGCTATTAGAAAACGCAAGTTTGCATGGCAGTACAAATGTAAATGATACTTTAACTAAAAGTTCTGAAACTAGAGATGCTTTTACCAATGTTTCTAATAGTATAGGAATGCTAAAATTAAAATCTAATAATATTAATCAAATAGTTTCAGTAATTACAGAAATAGCAGATCAGACTAATTTATTAGCGTTAAATGCATCTATTGAAGCAGCAAGGGCTGGCAAAGAGGGTAAAGGTTTTACAGTTGTTGCAACTGAAGTTAGAAAGTTAGCAGATAGAAGCTTTAAATCAGCTTATGAGATAAAAAATATTGTAAGTGAAATAAATATGGAAATTGATTCAACTGAAACAATAATTAATTCCACAGAAGATAAGTTGAATTTGCAGCTTGAATCTGTGAAGAATGTTAATAGTGCTTTTAATAATATAGATCATTGTATTATCGAATGTACTAATCAGTATTCTGCGGTAAAAGATAGTATGGATAAGTTAGAGCAGTTAAAAAATTCAATAATTGATGATATTACTAATATCGCAGCTATTTCAGAGGAAACTGCAGCCTCAACAGGAGAAGCTGTTGAGGTAAGCATGCATCAAAAGAATTCGATGATTATTTTATCGGATATTGCTAAAAAGTTAAAAAGTAGGATAGATAGTGTAGAAAGTCAAATAGCTCACTACAATGTTGAATGTGATAAGAATAGAGAAAAAAGGATTGGTTTTGTGACAATATTACCGGAAAGTGATCCATATATGATAAATATGATTAAGATAGCTAAAGAAACCGCTAAAAAATATGGATATAAGCTTGTGGTTAGGTATCCACAAAACTATTTGAAAAGTAAACCAGAAGAACAGGTAGCTATAATCAATGAATTGACAGAAAAAGATGGTGGCATTGATTATCTGATAATACATCCATGGGAAGCGAAGCTTATTAGTCCGATAGTTAATGAGTTAAGTAAAAAAGGAATGAAAACTATTTGTGTAGATGGTGACTTACATGGAAGTAATAGATTAGCCTACATTGGGACAGATAATTATAAAGCAGGTGTTAGTGTAGCGCAAGCAATAATAAAGGTAGCTAAGGGAAAGGGAAATGTAATACTTAGTACTATTAGAAAAAGTGAAATAGCTGACATAAGAATAAAAGCAATTGAAGAGTACTTGCATACTCATTCAGATATTAGAATAGTTGATGTTGAAATAAATAATTGTGATATAAATGAAAGATTTAGTTATCTAAAAGATGCTTTAAATAAGTATTCTGACGTTAAAGTTATAGCTGGATTGGATCTACACTTTATAAAGGTTGCTGAGCTTTTAAAGAAATCATCTAATTCAATGGATAAAAAACTTATAGGATTTGATAATACGGATTATAATATAAAAGCTGTTAAAGCAGGAATAGTGGACATTTTAATTTCTCAAAGGCAAAATTTATTTGGACAAGTAGCTCTAAAATCTATATTTGATTATGAAAGTGGAGCTAAAGTTAAAGAAGTAGAATTGCTAGATACCTACCAAATAACCAAGGTTAGTGAGGGTTATTAAATAGTGAAAAAATCATTAAATTTTGCATAGCGATGCATTTATGAAAAAAATAAACATAATAAATGAAAAAAATGAAAAAAATATTCAAAAACTGTTTACGATTGTGAAAAAATGTGGTAAAGTAATATTAAGGTTAGTGAGATATTTTAAATTAAATACCTCAATGCTTAAATATAATCAAGAGGAGGAGTTTTATGAAAAATTATGATGTTGTTATAGCTGGAGGCGGCTTTTCTGGTTCAATAGCTGCTATAGCAGCTTCACGAGAAGGTGCTAAAACATTGGTAATTGAAAGCAACGGTTTCCTTGGTGGAACGCTAACAGGTGCAGGCGTTGGCCCGATGATGACATTCCATGCTGGTGATAAGCAAGTTATTCGTGGAATCACAGATGAATTAATAGAAAGATTAAAAGAGTCAGGTAAATCTCCAGGTCATATTTTAGACTCTAGCATGTATACGTATTCCGTAACGCCATTTGATGCTGAAGCAATGAAATACGAAATTGAAACAATGCTATTAGAAAGTGGTGGAGAAGTTTTATATCATACTATGCTTGCTGGTGCTCAAATGAGTAATGGGAGGATAGAAAGTATAAAGATATGTAATAAGGCTGGGGTAAGTGATATTAAAGCTAAAATATTCATTGATGCGACAGGGGACGGTGATCTTGGAGCATTTGCAGGTATTCCTTTTACTAAAGGAAGAGAAAAGGATGGAGCAGCTCAGCCAATGACTTTGAATATGAAAATTAGAGATGTGAATATGGAAAAATTAAAGGAATTTATAAAAAAAGATCCTGAGAATTTCGCCAGAATTCATAAAGATGTTACTACTATAGACAAGGTGCCAAGATTATCAGTAATAGGATTTGTTAAGGAATTTAACGAAGCAAAAGAAAAAGGTGAGATATCAATAAAAAGGGAAGATGTACTTTTCTTTGAAACTAATAATCCAGGAGAGATTATAGTTAACACTACAAGGATATTAGGGTGTGATAGTACTGATCCATGGAGCCTAAGCAAAGCTGAAATAGAGGGAAGAAAACAGTGCAAGGAATTGGAAGCCTTCTTTAAGAAGTACCTTACTGGATTCGAAAATGCTACTTTCATACAAAGTGGTCCATCTATAGGTGTAAGAGGTTCAAGACAAATTAAAGGTTTGTATACTTTAACTGCTGAAGACCTACTTAATAAAGAAAAGTTTGAAGATACAATAGCTCATTCAGGATATCCTATTGATATACATAGTCCTGATGGAGAGGGCACCGCGAGTAAAATGCTTGAATGGGGAGATTACTATAACATTCCACTTAGAATTTTAGTTCCGGAAAATATAGATAATCTTATTGTTGTTGGAAGATGTGTTTCTGCAACTTTTGAAGCACAAGCAGCAATAAGAGTAACGCCTACAGTAGGTGCTATAGGACAAGCTGGAGGTACTGCAGCAGCAATAGCAGCAAAGAAGATGATTTCAGTACAAAATGTTGATGTTAAGGAAGTACAAGAAAGATTAGTTGAAAATGGTTCATATTTAGATGTTTAAAATTATTATAAAAAGTTAACTACTAATTAAAAAATAAATTTTTATATTTGGAGGTTTTAGAATGAGTATACAAGCAATCGGTATTTTAGTTGTATTCTTAGTTTCAGTTATTTTAATGATGACAAGAAAGTTACCGACGATTTTGGTATTGCCACTAATGGCAGTCATATTTGCATTAATTGCAGGAATTCCAATAATGTCAAGTGATCCTAAAGAATTTACAATTACAGCCAATGTATTAGAGGCTGGTTCAATGAGAATGTCTTCAGCTATTGCTGGCTTAATATTTGGTGCATGGTTTGGGCAAATATTAAATAAGGTTGGTATAACAAAAACTATTATAAGAAAAGCTGCAGAACTTGCAGGTGATAAACCAGTTATTATTGCACTTACTTTTTTAATCGCAGCATCAATAATATTCTCAGCAGCAAGTGGTTTAGGAATGGTAATTCTTGTGGGAACAATCATTATACCAATAATGCTGACAGCAGGATTAAGTCCACTTGTAAGTGCATTAGTGCTTTTGTTTGCTAATGCAATAGGAGTAACTTTCTATGTTGGTGGTTGGGCAATATACAAAGATGTATTAAAATTAACTACAGAACAAATAGCAAACTATTCTTTAATACCTGCAGTACCACTTATAATTGTAGCCGTAGTTACTATTCTTTATTATAACAGTAAAGGTGCAAAATTAAAAAAGGCTTGGTCAATGCCATTAAATAATGAAGGGCAATTAGGAAATAATATGAATGTTAGATCAATAGCACTTATTAGCCCAATTATTCCAGTAATATTTGCCTTTACATTAAAATTATCAATAGTTCCTTCAGTTGTTTTAGGTATTGTAATAACATTGATACTTGCAACACCAAAGAGACCAGTACATGTTTTATCAAGTGCCTTAATTGAAGGTATTCAAGACACAGCAGGAGCTTTAGCTTTATTAATTGGTATAGGAATGGTATTAAATGCCGTTATGGCAGAACCAGTTGCAGCGATACTTAAGCCAATGATTGAAACTATAATTCCTCATAGTCCATTAACATATATACTTGTATTTACATTACTATCACCATTAGCTATATATAGAGGACCTTTTAATATATATGGATTAGGAAGTGGAATAGCAGCATTACTTGTAGCAGCAGGAATGAATCCAGTAGCTGCAATGGTTGCATTACGTGTAAACAGTAATCTTCAAGCAGTTTGTGATCCAACGAACTCTCATAATGTATGGGTTTCTGATTATACAAAGACTGATGTAAACGAAATCTTAAAGAAAACTATTATTTGGCTGGTTATAGCAGTAGGAGTTTCTATGGTTGTTGCAAGTTTTGTAGTAACATTGTAATAATATATATTGAATGGAATACTTAAGGTGATTCCATTCAATATATTATCAAGGGGAAGAGAATATGGAAGAATTGTTTGATGTCTTAGGAAAATTAAATGATAGAACATTAGCTTATGCTGAATTAAAAAATGATTTACTATTTCAAAAGATACCTAAAGATAAAATAGAGTATTATGTTGACGATTCATTATTTTTAGGAAAAATTGAAGCAAAAAAATATTTGGGGAAAGATCTGAAAAAACTATGCGAAGATAATGGTGTTAAAATTGAAATAGTAAAAAAATCAGGAACATTTTATGGAGTGAAATTTAGGGCAGAAATAAGTTTTTCGAAGAAAGAAAATATTATAAAAATATATGAAAACTCTTTAATTGATCTTATGAATACATGCAATAAGGTGGATTTTTTTAAAGAAAAGTTAAGTTACGAGGATGTATTTAATATGCATCTAGCTCATGAATTTTATCATTTTCTTGAATACAAAGAAAAAAAACCAACAAATGAACTTTTAGAGCAAGTAACATTAATGAATTTTGTTTTTTTTAAAAGGAAATCTTCAATCATAAAGTGTTCTGAAATAGCTGCTCATAGTTTTAGTAAGGAAATATTAGGAGCAAAATTTCTTCCTAATATATATGATTATTTATATTTAATAGAATTGGGTAAAATATCTTTAGATGATTTTAAGAAAATAATAATTTGTTTAGAGCAAGAATTGAATAATATGTTATAACTACTAATAAAGCTTAACCCCCTATAATACAGTACTTTGTAAAATTCGTATTATTTGAACAGACTGTTACAATTTGATATAATATATGATAGTATTGTTTTAGGAATGATTAAATTCTGTATATTATTCAAGTTAAAATATACGGATAATCAGGGAGGGCTTTTTAATGAGAAATACTGTTCCAGCAGTTATTGCAAAGATAATTTCAAGACAAAAAAATTTGACTTTTAGTGAAAATGAAATAGCGAATTTTGTCATAAACAATGCAGAATTTGTTATCAATAATACAATTACTAATATAGCAATTGAAACAAAAGTATCTGAAACTAGTATAAATAGATTTTGTAAAAAAATAGGATTCAAGGGATTTAATGATTTTAAAATAGCTTTAGCTCAAGATAATTTTTATCGAAATCTTAAGGCAAATGATAAGAGTAGAGATAACAATAGTCTTATTGATTCTATAGCTTCAGATTATAATGAATTGATACTCAATACATGTTCTTTAATAAATGAAATGGATTTAATTAAAGTAGTTGAAATGATTAAATCTGCTAAGAAAGTTAACATATTTAGTGTATTTGGTTCATGGCAGTCGGCTATTGAACTTAAACAAAGACTAAATATGATGGGAATAAAAGCTGAATCTTATAATGATGTGTATAGTATGAAGCTCTGTAGTGCTAATTCTTCTCAAGATGATTTAATTATAGGTATAACACGTAATATATCAGTAAGAGATATTCAAGAACCTTTAATTAGTGGGCGACAAAATAATGCTAAGATTGTGACAATTACAAGTTATGATTCTCCAAAACTTAGTGAACTTACAGATATTAAGATAATTACTTCAGATAAGTTAGCTATTGAAAATAACACGGTTATTTCAGATAATATGACTTTTCTGTTTACTATTGATGTTATAGTAGGAATGCTTATTAAATCTAACAAGAAGTATTTGCAAAAGAAATTGGATAGCGATGCATTATTTGAAAGTGAACAAGATTACAGTAATTACTATTATAATCTTTAAGATGCAAGGCTAAAGACAAGACTGGTATAGGATTTAAGTTCAACTCCAGTCTTTTTTTTAACTGTTTATAAGTCTTATCTATATTAAGTCTATTAATCTTACCTATATTATTTAATGAAAATCATTATAATAAATTTCGGAAAACAAATCATAAATCTTGTATATTTTAAATGAAGGGATAATTTTGAATCTTTGTATCCAAAATATCCGGAAAAAATGAAAAAAAATTTCAAAAACTATTTACAATGATTCGCGTAAATGATATCCTTTAAATAAGGATATTTAATTAATTTGTGATAAAACCAGGAGGTTAAGGAGGAGATTGTATGGCTAAGAAGGTTAGAATTGGTATCGATGTAGGTGGAACTTTTACCGATGCAGTAGTAATAGATAATGATACATATGAAATTATTGCAAAACAAAAAATAAGTACAACACATAGTGAAGCAGAGGGAGTTGCAGGTGGTATAGTCAAAATAATAAATAAAGTATTGACTGACAATAATATATCCCCTGATGATGTGGTGTTCATTGCTCATGGAACAACACAAGCAACTAATGCTTTGCTTGAAGGGGATGTAGCACAAGTTGGTATAATAGGTATGGGAACAGGTATGGATGCTGGAAGTGCAAAAAATGAGACAAATACAGCAGATATAGAATTGGCTCCTAAAAAATATTTAAAAACATATCATACTTTCATAGATTCTAAGAATTTAAATAGCAAAATTGTAGAGAAATCAATTAATGAACTTCAAAGTCAAGGTGCAGAAGTTATAGTTGCATCAGAAGCGTATAGTGTTGACAATCCTAAAAATGAGCAGGATGTAATAGAGATAGCTAATAATAAGTCACTATATGCAACAGGAGGACATGAAATATCACAGCTATATGGTTTGAAAACGAGAACACGAACAGCAGTAGTAAATGCGAGCTTAATCCCTAAGATGATGGAAACAGCAAATATGACCGAAAAGGCAGTAAAGAATGCACAAATAAAATCTCAATTAATGATAATGAGATGTGATGGTGGAGTAATGAGCGTTGATGAAGTGAGAAAACGTCCTATACTTACAATGCTATCTGGTCTTGCAGCGGGAGTTGCTGGGGCTCTTATGTATGAAAAAATTTCAGATGGAATATTCTTTGAAGTTGGAGGTACAAGTGTAGATATTTCTGTTATTAAAGATGGAAAGGTAATGATAAAAAATGCACAGGTTGGTGGACATAAAACTTATTTAAGATCACTTGATGTTCGTACTTTAGCGGTAGCAGGCGGTAGTATGATAAAAATAGAAAATAATAAAATTAGTGATGTAGGACCAAGAAGTGCACATATAGCTGGAGTGGATTATGAATGTTTTGCAGATCCTGAGAATATCCAAGAACCTAAAATCAAATTCATAAGTCCAAGGGAAAGCGATCCAAAGAATTATGCAATTATTGAGTGCTCAAATGGAAAGGAATTTTCTTATACACTTGCAGGTGCTTCAAATCTTTTAGGTTATGTACCAGAGGGGGATTATGCTAGAGGTAATGCGGAAAGTAATAAAAAAGCATGGCAGGTTTTAGGAGATTACTTAAATATTTCTGCTGAGGAAGCAGCTAAGCAAGTTATGGATATAGCGGTAAATAAAGTAATGAAAGTCGTTAACGAAATGGTTGAAGAATATGAATTAGATAGAAAATTCATTACACTTGTAGGTGGTGGCGGAAGTGGAGCTGTGCTTGTTCACGCACTTGCTGATAAAGGTGGATTTAAATCAAAGGTAGCAGAAAATGCACCTTACATATCCACAATTGGTGTTGCGCTTGCTATGGTTCGTGAGCAGATAGAAAGATCGGTAGTTGCTCCTTCAGAAGATGATATTAAGAAAATTAGAGAAGATATAATTGAAAAAATAGTACAGTCTGGAGCAAATGAAGCTACTGTTGATGTAACTATCGAAATAGATTCGCAAAAAAATATACTTAGAGCAATTGCAACAGGATCAACTGAACTTAGATCAAAAGACCTTGCTCAAAGTGTTGCATCAGAAGATGATATGAAGGAAGTAGTATCAGGTGCACTTAGTGTTGAAAAATCAACAGTTGAATTAGTATCTAATACAGGAAGATGGTATTTATTTAAGGCTGTTACTCAAAAGAAAGCTTTTTTTGGACTGTTCAAAAAAACATTAAACAATATTTGTATGGTTGATAGAGAAGGCGTCGTTCGTTTAAAGAGAGAAAATGCATATAACTTAACGTTTAGAAAAGATGCAACTTTATCAGATTTTGTAGCTTTTCTTGATCAACACACAATATATTCTGATGCTAATGCTACTATACCAAAGGTATTCCTATTCTATAAAGAGAAGATGCTTGATTTAACAGGCATGCAAACAAAGGAACAACTTCTTTCTATAATAGATGTAGAAACTAAGTTTATGGAAAATGATGAAAAAATTATTACTGTTGTATATAAGTAATTATAATAACACAGAAATATTTTATGGTAGGAGGTATGGGAGTGAAAATAGAAAAGATAACGTGGTCTGGAGAAGAAGCAGTATATTTCACTGCTGGAGATTATGAAGCAGTCATGATACCTAAAATCGGAGCTAATATTATTGAATTAAAGCATAAAGTACTAGGTTGCAATATCATAAGAACTCCAGAAACATTAAAGGAATTTAAGAGTAAGCCAATAATATTTGGAATTCCAATTTTATTTCCACCAGGAAGAATTGAAGATGGAAAATATTCAGTTAATGATATGGCATATGAACTTCCAATAAACGACACTATAAGAAATAATCATTACCATGGAATAATAAATAAATTGCCTTTTACAGTAACTAGCACTAAGGTTAATAAGATTGAAGAGTATGTCGAAATTGAAGTATCCTTTTGGAGTAATTCATTTAATGAAGATGTATTTAGGTATTTTCCACATGAGTTTCAATGCCAAATGACCTATAAATTATCTAAAAAAGGATTAGAACAAAAAATAACCTTTATAAATTGTAGTGAAAAACTAATGCCTTTAGGAGTCGGATTCCATACAGCTTTTAATGTTCCATTTCAAGCTGACAGCAAAAAAGAAAATTATGCATTAACTTTATCAGTAGGAGATAAGTGGTTAGTTAATTCAAGATATTTACCCACTGGGAATAAGGTTAATTTATGTGATTATGAGAAGAAATACAGGGATGGTGGAGTAATTCCGCTTGAACATCCGGTGAACGATACATACACAGTACAGCCTTTAAGTTTTCAAGGTACACCTTTTAATGGTGCTATTATTGAGGATAAAGAAAAAAATATAAAGTTATATTATGAGTTTGGTAAAGACTATAAATTTTGTACAGTATGGAATAATGAAGCTTCATCAGATTTTATTTGTATCGAGCCACAAACATGGATGAATAATGCACCAAATTTAAAATTGTCTTCAGAAGAGACAGGCTTTAGAGTATTACTATCTGGTGAGAAGTGGAGCGAAACTACTAAAATATTTATAGAGTAATGGATAAACTTTCTCTTAAATTATTCAATAGTTGAACCATATTATTTTGGCGTTCACTTTCATTATTAGAGGGTGAACGTTATTTTTATTAAGGTGGAATTAATAAACAGTGGTGTGAGTGGAAATACTAGTACTCAGAGACTTGAGAGAATAGAAAAAGATATTCTTACTCATGGAAAAAAGGAATAAATCTAAAGTAAATATATTCAAGCAGTAAGAGAAATAGATAAAGCAAAAAAATAGATACTATAGATATTAGAGCTATATATGAAAGATATAGATAGATATAAATTCTTGAGGTCATTGCAAAAGCACATTTGTGCTGATGGAGTTCATCAACATATATTTGGAGCATCAATATATGTATAACTTATTGGAGATCACCTAGATGAAAAGTATATTTGATGATAAATGTGAATGTTAAATAAGAGAAAATGTATGAGTATCTGATAAGTAAATAAGGAGGATTTAAAAATGAAATATTTTATAGGAATTGATATAGGAGGCACCAACTTAAGAGCTGCCATTTTAGATAATGAATATAATTTAATTGATAAATTTAAAATAGATAATATTGTAGAAAAGGGAGCAAAATGCAATATAGATAATTTAATAAATATGATAAAAGAAAAATGGAATAAATATAAAGTTGAAGCTATTGGTGTAGCATGCCCAGGCCCTTTGGATATAAGAAATGGAGTGATAATCAATCCTCCTAATTTAAGAGGATGGGAAGGCTTTAAGATAAAGAAATATTTTGAAGAACATTTTGAATTACCTGTAATTGTAAATAATGATGCAAATTTAGCGGGATATTGCGAAGCCAAGATAGGTGCAGCTAAAAATGCTGAAAGTGTATATTACATTACTCTATCAACAGGAGTAGGTGGTGGATTTATTTATAAAAATCAAATAGTCAATGGCTTTAACAATATAGCTGGAGAAGTATGCAACATGATAATAAACGAAGATGAATATAGACATGCAGGTTTAAATTCAGGAGGATTAGAAGGACAATGCAGTGGTGTAAGTATTTCTAGAATAGGCAGTGAGAAATGTGGACAAGAATTTTCTACAAAAGATATTTTTGATAAAGCGAGTGGAGGAGACGTAGACTGTTTAGACGTTTTAAATGAATGGACTATAAATTTATCTAAAGCAATTGCTAATATAATAACTACAGTAGATCCAGAAGTTATAGTACTTGGCGGATCAGTTATTTTAAACAATTCTAATTACTTAGAAAAATTAATTAATGAAGTTAAGCTAAGAGTATTTAACAATATTAATGTAAATATTAAATTGGCTAAAATAGGTGATGATGCAGGATTGCTTGGAGCGGGTATTCTAGCATCTTGCTTAAACTGATAGATATAATAAATGCAGATAGTGGATTTCAAAGGTTGCGTTTTACCTCGACAATTAACCCCCTCGACAGAAGTGTTGAGGGGGTTATCATTTTCTGAATTAATTTTGATTAGATAACACTTGATGACAGTTTTTTAATATTCAAATTTTCACTTCTTATAAGTTAGAAGATTCAGCGACATTCTTATAGTTTTCGGAATAAAAATATTTATAGATTCGGTAATACATTACATAAGATGTACTAATGATATGCTTGTAACGATAAAAGAAAAGAAAAATTATAGGAACCACAAAGAAACTAAAGAATAAAGTAGTTAGAGTATGTAACTTATTCAGCTGTGGTGTTAAAGAATTTAACATAATATATTCTCTTAATTCTTATAAAAATCAACTATTCCCCTCAACTTTATTATACCATATGAAATTTTTAAATAACAGGCTTATAATATGTGCTTATTCTGTGTATCATAGGAACAGAATCACTTCGTAGAAATTGCTTCACTCGTATATAGAAAAGGAATTAAAAGTTTAAATGGTTTTTAACGAGAAGTATAAGAGTGCGAGCAAGTGAATTAAACTACTCAGGGTTCCGACTTAAAAGAGGAAGGGGAATGTGTATGAATTCATATGTACTTAGCTTTCAGGAGATTGATAAAACAAAGATTTCCATGGTTGGAGGGAAAGGCGCTAATCTAGGAGAATTATCTAGAATTACTGAAATTTTAGTACCAGAAGGTTTTTGTGTTACAACAGAAGCGTATAAAAAAATAACTGAAAATAATGAAGAACTTAAAGGTTTATTAGATGAATTATCGCATTTTGGAGTAGAAGACATAGAAAAAATAAGAGAAATTAGCAGTGAAATTCGCAAGGTAATTGAAGGGATAACTATACCTGAGGTTATTAACGAAGAGATTGCAAGATTTATATTAAGACTTGGTGAAAAAGATTCATATGCTGTACGTTCTAGTGCAACCGCAGAGGATTTGCCGACAGCCTCTTTTGCAGGTCAGCAGGATACGTATTTAAATATTATTGGAAAGGAATCAATTTTAAAACATATCAGAAAGTGCTTGGCATCACTGTTTACAGAGAGAGCAGTAATTTATCGTATTCAAAACGAATTTGACCACAATAAAGTGCACCTTTCTGTGGTTGTTCAGAAGATGGTATTCCCTAAGGCGGCAGGAATTTTGTTTACTGCTGATCCTGTTACTTGTAATAGAAAAGTGGTATCTATTGATGCAAGCTTTGGACTAGGAGAGGCTTTGGTTTCTGGATTAGTGAATGCTGATAATTATAGAGTACGCAACGATAAGATAGTAGATAAGAAAATATCTACTAAGAAGCTAGGTATCTATTCTTTAAAAGATGGTGGTACCGAAAAGTTGGCGATTGAGCCTGAGATGCAAAATAGTCAAGTGCTCACAGATGAACAGATTTTGAGACTTACGCATATGGGTAGAAAGATTGAAGAGCATTTTGGATGTCCACAAGACATAGAATGGTGTTTGGATCACGATACCTTTTATATTGTTCAGAGCCGACCAATCACTACTTTATATCCAATTCCTGAAACGAATGATGAAAAAAAACATGTCTATTTATCTGTGGGGCATCAACAAATGATGACCGATCCTTTGAAGCCACTCGGAATGTCTTTAAAGGAGTTAATATCTTTTGGTCGATGGTTTAAGGCTGGTGGAAGGTTGTTTGTTGATGTAGCACCAATGCTCGCTTCACCAGATGGCAGAAAAAACTTATTAAATAATATGAAACAACTCGAACCTCTCACAGAAGATGCAATTATGACCATAATAGAGCGAGATTTCATAAAATGCTTACCAAATGATAAAGAGGAACAGAGCGACATTAAAAGTAAATCAGCTGCAGGTTCAGAGCCACAAAAGGAATTGGATCCGACAATCGTTTCTGAGCTGATTAAGAAGAGTCAATCATCCATAGAGGAGTTAAAACAAAAAATCCAAACTAAATCAGGAGTAGATTTAATTGATTTTATTCTAGAAGATATAAATGAGTTAAAGAGGATTTTATTTGACCCACAAAGTACAGCTGTATTTATGTCTGCTATAAATGCTTCGCTTTGGACTAATGAAAAGATGAACGAGTGGTTAGGTGAAAAAAATGCAGCCGATATCATTTCTCAATCAGTACCAAACAACATTACTTCGGAAATGGGTCTAGAGTTAATGGATGTGGCAGATGTGATACGTCCTTATCCAGAAATAGTTGATTTTTTACAACATGTAAAAGATGATAACTTTTTGGAGGAAGTGATTAAGTTTTATGGTGGAAAGGAAACCAGAGATGCAATCTTGTCTTATCTTAGGAAATTTGGGATGCGCTGCAGCGGAGAAATAGATATTACTAGAACTAGATTTAGCGAAAAACCAATTACACTTGTCCCTATGATTTTAAGCAATATCAAAAACTTTGAGCCGAGTGCTGGCAAAATGAAATTTGAGCAAGGGCGACAGGAAGCTTTGAATAAAGAACAAGAGTTATTAAGTCGGTTACGAGAGTTACCTGATGGTGAACAAAAGGCAAAAGAAACAAAACGAAATATCGACTTGATCAGGAATTTTATAGGTTATCGTGAATACCCAAAATACGGTATGATTAGCCGCTATTTTGTTTATAAGCAGGCCCTAATGAAAGAAGCGAAACGACTCGTACAAGATGGTGTTATTCATGAAAAAGAAGATATTTATTACCTTACTCTTGAGGAACTTCGCGAAGTAGTACACACAAATAAACTTGATTATGATATTATAATCAAGCGAAAAGACGAGCACAAATTAAATGAAAAACTAACACCACCACGTGTTATGACCTCTGATGGTGAAATCATTACAGGTAAATATAAACGAGAAAATCTTCCAGCTGGTGCGATTGCAGGTCTAGCTGTTTCGTCTGGAGTAATCGAGGGAAGAGCACGTGTCATCTTAAACATGGAAGATGCTGTGCTAGAAGCAGGAGATATATTAGTCACCTCCTTTACAGACCCTAGCTGGACACCATTATTTGTATCAATAAAAGGTCTAGTGACTGAAATTGGTGGACTCATGACTCATGGAGCCGTTATCGCGCGTGAATATGGATTACCAGCAGTTGTAGGTGTAGAGAATGCTACTAAACTGATAAAAGATGGGCAGAGAATCCGAGTGAATGGAACTGAAGGATATATAGAAATTTTATAGTGATGTAGATAGTGTCAAATGAAATTACCAGACAGAAGGGTGGAAACTTGATAAAAATAATTACTGAGGACCAACCAATATTCATTTGACTATAATATTGATTCCAAAGAGGTCAGAAATTAAAAATAAAAGAACTGAAAGGAGTGAGTACTCTATGACAGGACCAGACAAGGAAAAGCTATATCCAAATACAAATATAAAGACGGTTTGTTATATAAGTAATCTACCTAAAAAATCTAATGTTGAGATTGGAGAATATACTTATTATAGTGATAATAAAAAATCTCCTGAGAAATTTTATGATAATATAGAGCATCATTATGAATTCCTGGGAGATAAACTTATAATAGGCAAGTTTTGCGCAATTGCAGAGGGGATTAAGTTTATCATGGATGGAGCAAACCACAGAATGGATGGAGTTACAACTTATCCCTTCAATATCTTTGGAGGTGGTTGGGAAAAGGTCACTCCAACAGTAGAACAGTTGCCTTTTAAGGGAGATACAGTAATTGGAAATGATGTGTGGATGGGTCAAAATGTAACTATTATGCCAGGGGTCAAGGTTGGTGATGGTGCGATTATTTCTACAAATTCAACTGTAGTGAAAGATGTTGAGCCGTATACTATTTATGGCGGTAATCCAGCCAAGTTTATTAAAAAGCGTTTTAGTGATGAAAAAATTGAATTTTTACTGAAGCTTCAATGGTGGAATTGGGACGAAGAGAAGATATTTAATAATATTGAAAAGTTAACATCAGAAGTTGGTTTAGATCAATTAATGAAAGAATATATATAAATCATAAGCTATGTATAGCTTGGACAATAATATAGGCTAACAAAATTTCATATATTCGAAAATGAATTTGCTGGAGGCCATATATCATTAGAAGACTACAAGTTAAAAATGTCAAATATAAATAATGATAATAAGGTTTTTTTAAGCTAAAAAGTATGGTAGAAAGTTAAATGAGGAAGTTTATTTTCCTCATTTAATACATAATATTAAAGGATTTCCTATTGGCAAGTAAGTTCAAAAATTTCTAATAGTCTAATTTAGTGCGTAGTTCATTTTTATATAATCAATCCATTCGTTATGAAGCTCATCTTCGGTTATTCCGAAAACATCTACAAAACTATTAGGTTCTTTTATCAAATTGCACAGCTTGTCATAGCCAAATAATTTGATTATTGATTCTACTATAGTATATGAGTATTGATATCCATCATATTTGAAAAAAGTTTCAAAATCATCGCCTGTATCTAAATCTTTAAATGTAGGAACAATATCATTTGCTAGTCCATTTTTAACAGTTTTTATTATCCAGTTTTCATTATTGTCTTTTACTTCATAACATGCAATTCCTTCATCCAACCATCTTGGTGTATTCTCATTTATTTTATTTACTATGATTATGAACAAATTCGTGAACAGCTGCAGCGGATTATAAAATGCTGAGTTTTTTCTAAATAGGAATGATTTTATTTATTCATAAAACTATACTAGCATCAAGGCTATAAATACGCAGATTATTTTTTACCATAAATATGGTGAAGAATAAATATTCTAAACAATATTTATGGTAAAGAATATTAGAATATATATTCTTCAGAATATGCTTGAATAATGCGGGTTCGAAGGCCACGAATTTAAAAACTCCTGGATTTTCACATAATTTAAGATAGGAAAATTTTGAGTTGATAATAAAATAAATAACTTCAACAGGCTACTAGAAATAAAAGACCTAGAAGTTAAAAACTTTACTATAATTAATGACAAAATAATATATTCGTCTCGATTTACTTTCCCGATGTTGATAAAACAATTATGCCTTGCTATTATGGATTAAAAGATTAAACCATTGACATATGCGAATGAATGAAGTTTGTATGGGGAAAAGCACTAATGATTACAATTTAATTAAAGGAGATATATAATGAACGAACAAGATAAATTAAGGCAACTAGAAAATGAGTTCAAAGAATGTAGATCAGTGCTAGCTGCTATTGGGGATGAGACAAGGCAATTAATTATTTTAAGCTTAATGAAAGGAACATATCCTGGAATAAGGGTTGGAGAAATAACTAAAGGGACACATTTGTCACGTCCAGCTGTTTCGCATCATTTAAAAATATTAAAAGAAGCCAAAATTGTAACTTTAGTCAAGCAAGGAACGATGAATTTCTATCATATAAATCCAGCTAAAAGCGATTTGATTCTGATGAAGAGGTTATTTTCTCATGTTGAAGAATTTATGTGTGATTGCTGGAAGGACAACTAGAATAATGGCAGAATCTAAAGGCGATATTTAGTTGATTTGGTTTAAAATAATTTGTTCTGGAGGGTATAAGAGATGAATCTAATAAATAAAGAAATAAAAGCAGTAAATGGCATTAAAATACCTCAGGTTGGTTTCGGGGTATATAAACTAAATAAAGGGGAAGATTTTGAAACTGCTGTGGGTGAAGCTATTAAAATTGGATATCGTCATTTTGATACTGCTAAAATTTATGGCAATGAAAAAGATTTAGGATTAGCAATTGAAAAAAGTCAGATACCAAGGGATGAATTTTTTATTACTTCGAAGGTTTGGAATACGGATCATGGTTATGAAGCTACTAAGAAAGCCTTTGAAAAAACTTGTAAAAATCTGAACGTAGAGTACCTTGATATGTACCTAATTCATTTTGCTTCACTTTATTATTTAGAAACGTGGCATGCTATGGAAGATTTATATTTACAGGGTAAAATCAAAGTGATTGGAGTTGCAAATTTTGAGATACAACATCTTGAAGAATTAATGAAAAACTCAAAGATTACACCGATGATTAATCAGATTGAGACTCATCCAGAGTTTCCACAAAATGAGCTACATCAATATCTTACTAAACATAAGATTCTGCATGAAGCTTGGGCACCCTTAGGTCAAGGAAATAAAGCTTTGCTGGAAAATACAGTATTGAAAAAAATTGCAAATCATCATGAAAAAACAGTGGCTCAAGTAATTTTACGTTGGCATATACAAAGGGGAATTATTATTATCCCCAAATCGTCAAATCCCAAAAGAATCAAAGAGAACATTCAGTTGTTTGACTTTGAATTATCAAGTGAAGAAATGGAAAAAATTAATCAACTAAATACAGGGAAAAGGTATTCTCATAGTCCTACAGGCTATATGATTAATCCACTTTATAATAAACTGATGAAAATTTTCATTAAATAAATTTTTAATCTATCTAAAATTAGCGATTGATATTCTAATGTTAGATATAACTTAGAAAGTCCTACGTATATCTGTTACAGTGAACCCTATATATGGAGAATCAAAACAAATAGGACATGATTAAGTATTAAAACATAAACCAATGATATTAAAAGTGTCATTGGTTTGTGTTATAATTTTTTTAGTCATAGATGTGTATTAAATAAAGAACTTATAATTAATTATACAAAGTATATAGTTATGCAAATTTATTTAGTAGGATTAGGTTATAAGATGTATTTTAAAACTACATTCTATTCCTTATAAAAAATATAACTGAAAAAGAGGTAAATAGTATGATAAAACCAATAGTAAAAGATATATTATTTTTAGGACAAAAATCAGAAGAGGCAACTAAAAATGATATGGTAGTAATTGATGATTTAATAGATACATTAAGAGCAAATTTAGAGCATTGTGTTGGATTGGCTGCTAATATGATTGGAGTAAAAAAGCGTATATTAGTATTTACTGTAGGCAATCTTATTGTACCTATGATAAATCCAGTTATATTAAAAAAGGAAAAGCCTTATGAAATAGAAGAAAGTTGCTTATCTTTAATTGGATTTAGAAAAACAAAGAGATATGAAACGATAGAGGTTATGTATCTTGATAGAAACTTTAATAAGAAAAAGCAAGTGTTTAATGGATTTACAGCACAAATAATTCAACATGAAATGGATCATTTTGAAGGTATAATAATCTAATCATCAAGTTAAAAACGTAGCTTGATAATACTAAAAATAAATGCTTAAATGCAAAAGGAAAGCACAATATTCAATTTATATTTGCTTTTAATAACTGCATTTACATCAGCATATATGTATGTTAGAATTTGGTACAAAGTAGAATTCTTTAGAAAAAGTTAGGTAGATTTGGGGTGTTAATAATGAATATAAAGATAGTTCCTGGCCTTAATAACTCTGGGCCAGAACATTGGCAGACTATTTGGGAGAAAAAGTATGGATTTAAAAGAATAATCCAAGAGGAATGGGATTATCCTGTATATAAAGAATGGGAAAAAAATTTAATAGAAAATCTTTCAAGAGGAAATAGCTTTGATGTAGTATTGGTTGCACACAGCCTTGGCTGCTTGCTTACTGTAAAAGCTATGCCTAAGATACGAAAGTACTTGAAAGCAGTCTTCTTAGTGGCTCCACCTGATCCAAACAAGGAACAATTTCCGAATTTTTTAGATTCCTTTGAACATTTGCCAGAAGATAACCTGCAGCTACCTGGAATGCTAATTTATAGTGAGAATGATCAATATTCCTCATCTCTGTTTTGTATAGAAAAAGGCAAACAGTGGGGCCTTGAAACAGTATCTGTGGGCAAAAAGGGTCATATAAACAGTGAATCCAATATAGATGATTGGAATGAAGGATTTAATTTATTTCAGAAACTATTGGAAAGAATCCGATAAGGTTAATCACTTTTAATTGTTAATTGTACAGTGTTAATTTGAAGGGAGTTACGATTTTATGCATGATGTGGTGGCAAAAGGTATATTATCTAGTAGTAATGGAATGAACATTTATAGAGGATGTACTCATGGATGTATATATTGTGACGCCAGAAGTCATTGTTATGGAATGGATCATATTTTTGAAGACATTGAGGTTAAGGCTAATGTGCTGCAGCTATTAGAGGATGCACTTAAGAAAAAAAGAAAAAAGTGCATGATTGGAACCGGTGCAATGAGTGATCCATATATTCATCTAGAAGAAAATCTTCAAAATACAAGAAAATGTTTAGAGATAATTGATAAGTATGGATTTGGACTCGCAATACAAACTAAATCAAATAGAATATTAAGAGACTTAGACTTGCTAAGAAGTATAAATAAAAAAGCAAAGTGTGTTGTGCAGATGACATTAACAACTTATGATGAAGAATTATGCAAGATTATTGAACCTAATGTTTCTACAACAAAAGAACGATTCGAAGTTTTAAAAATAATGAGGGATAACAGAATTCCTACAGTAGTCTGGTTAAGTCCTATTTTACCTTATATAAATGATACAGAGAAAAATATAAGAGGAATTTTAGATTATTGTATAGAAGCTAAAGTTAAAGGAATTGTAGTATTTGGTATTGGATTAACATTAAGAAATGGAAATAGGGAATATTATTATAAGAATTTAGATAATCATTTTAAAGGTTTAAAAGGAAAATATATAAGAGAATATGGGAATAGTTATGAGGTGTTAAGTAAGAATCATGAAAAATTAATGAAAATTATTAAAGACACCTGTCAGCAGAATAATATTATTTTTGGAGTGAAAGAAGTTTTTAATTATATGAAAGCATTTGAAGAGGAGAATAATGAAGTTCAAATAGGTTTTGATATATAGGAAATAATTTATATGATAAAAAGGTGTTATCTACTTTGTATATAACATTTATATACAAAGTAGAATAAAGAGCTCCTATTTTTATTGTGCCCAAACTATAACTGATTGAGCTTGCTTTCAGGCTCTTCACCATTCTCTACACGCTTTATATTATTCACGAAAAAATCATATCTTTTTTTATGGAATTTGAGACCATCAGGCAAGCCTGCTGTATGAGGAGTAAGTATAACATTTCTTAGATTTCGGAGTTCACTTTCAATTGGAAGAGGTTCAGATTCAAACACATCAAGGCATGCTCCTGAAATGTCCTTGTTTTTTAATGCATCTATCAAGTCTCTTTCATTGACAATTCCGCCGCGGGCTGTATTGACAAAAAGTGCAGTATTCTTCATTTTTTTGAATACATCTTTGTTGATTAGCTGTTTGGTTTGCTGATTTAAGGATACATGAACACTTACTATGTCTGATGAGCCTACAAGAGTATCGAAATCCGTCATTTTCACAAAATCGTCAGACTGTACAACGGGATTTCTAGCATAAACAAGAACATTCATATCAAAGACCCTGCAAAACTCAGCTACTTTTTTACCGACGGAGCCAAAGCCTATAATCCCGATGGTTTTGCCTTTTAATTCACTTCCTGTATACTGCAATTCATTTTCATCTATCTTATTCTTCATGAAAGAATCAAGAAACGGTATGTTTTTATAATAAGACAATATCAGCGCCATTACGTGCTCGGCAACTGCCTGGGCATTCACTCCTGCAGCATTGGCAGCCCAAATGCTGTACTACGTGCAGGCATCTATATCTACATTGTCAAATCCTGCACCCGTCTGTACTAACTTTAATTTTTTTGCTATAGAAAGCAGACTGCAATCTACTTTAATATGTTCAGGTATGAGTACCTGACAATCTTCAATATGATGCAACATTTCTTTTCCGGGCTGGACAATTACAATGTGCCAGTCTTCTGGAAAATGCCTTATAATATTTGATTTTGAGGTCTCAGTAAAATATCCGACTATAAGAATTTTCATTTTTAAACCACCTTTCATGCCCTATATCATTTCGAAGAAAATCCGTTTGATGTTAGCAATTACAAGCCAGGCATCTTCTATATCATATACTGCGAGCGAAATCTCAGAATTTTTCATATTTTGTTCGTTATTATAATATACATAGTCCTTCTTATTGTCAAAGTAAGTTAAGATCTATTTAGTATTAATATTCTATGAATATTGCTATTCTCACTGCACTGCTATCTAGATAACAATTGCAAAATATTTGAAGTTATATCTTTGCTGAATTGATACTTTTCTTGTGATGCAGCAGGATTAATTGTTGCTAAAGGTATTTCCCTTTCATAAAGGGAGCCGTGAGTTCGTACGTCTTTAGTATTTAAATAAATACCTTCAATTTCGGCAAATGCATAATCTTCAGAGGCAAAAATGACGTAGTCTCCTATACTATTTATTGGCAAATGATAAAGTTCAGAAGCTTCTTTTTTGTTCAAAATTTTGTCAACTGATATTTGAGCGGACACAAATTGAAGATACTTTTCCATTTCATCTGCATTTTGCATATACACATAAAGTGTTCCACCTTCTTGATATGCATGATTTTCAATATATCTATCTTTCATTGGAGGTACGCATACAACATTAAAACCTGCTTGTTCAGATAAATTTTGAAAATTTACAAGAGTAGTTTTCTTATTCATTCCATGATCAGCAGTAATATAAATCTGGCGGGTTGTCTCTAATTCGTGTATTTTTTTGATGCAGTTATCAATATCGCTTATTTGCTTTTTAGCCTGTTCGGAGTTTGGTCCATAATGATGCATAATATAATCATTAGTAGTACAGTACACTATTTCAGGAGATTCTTTTTGTATGCACGTATAGGCTGAATCTAAAATCCATTTGCTACTTTCTACACTTTGTATTTTTGGCGGCATAGAAATGCCTAGCTGCTCTAAAAGGTTAAGGTCAGGCTTTTCAGCACTAATTCCTAAATCAACATCTTCTCCATATACTTCAAGAATCTTTCCTTTTACTGTCAATAAAGCAGTTTTACCACCAATACTTTTAATGTGCTGTAATATTGTAGTAGCTTTCATAAATCCTTTCTCTTGTATAAATCCAGACTTTCCTGTTATGTGATTATAAAAGAAATTTCCTACCATTTGTGTCTCATTTGGCCAAAGCCCTGACAGAATAGAGGCATGATTAACATTGGTTACCGTAGGAACTGCACCATAGATATTTTTTATAAATCCCTTTTGCTCACATAAACCATAAATATTTGGTGCATTTTCCAAAGTAAAATACTCTGGAGAGCACCCATCAATGACAACAATCAATATTTTTTGCATAATTTACATCCCCTTTAATCAAGACACTTATTTGTTTTTAGATTATCATCTCTATAATGCTTTGTAAAATATGAATAATATTATATAATGATTAGTAAATACTTAACTATATGGAATGAGGGATTTCAATTGACAATTCGTGATTTAGAAATATTTGTAGAAGTTTGTACTCAAATGAGTATGAGTAAAGCCGCTCAAAAATTATATATATCCCCATCATCCGTTAGTCAGTCAATATCAGCGCTGGAGAATGAATATAATACAAAGTTATTTGAGCGATTATCTAAAAAACTATATTTGACTTCTAATGGAAAGGAATTGCTTTTCCATGCAAAACAATTATTATATGATTTAGGGCAAATGAACCTAAAAATGAGAAATCTGTCCTATCAAGGACTAGTACGCATTGGGGTTTGTACCACAATTGGTCATAAATTGATTTACCCAATATTAGAGAAATTCCAGAACCTTTATCCTTCTGTAAATATTCAAGTTGAAATTGGAAATAGCTCCTACATAGAACAAAAGATATTATCATATGATTTGGATGTAGCCATTATTCAAATGGAATCTCCTTGCAGTGAGTTAACATATGTTGATTTTTTAGATGATAAACTAATGCTTGTTTGCCATCCAGAAAATCCCCTTGCTGAACAAACAATTAAAATTAACCAATTAAGCTTAGAACCAATAATAGCTCGTGAACCTGGAAGTAGAACTCAAAAAATGCTTCAAGATATTTTTGATGGATCGCATATCATTCCTAATGTTACATGGGTTTGCAAGAGTATTGATTCTATAAAAGAAGCTGTAATTCATAATAAAGGAATAGCACTTTTATCTCAATACTTAATACAAGACGAATTAAAAAACAGAAAAATCGCAAAAATAAATTTAGAAGAATATAACTTTACAAGGAAGTTCTATGTTTCATATCATAAAAACAAGCATTTAACGGAATATATAGATAACTTTATAATGCTGTGTAGTACAATAAAGGATGAGAATCCCCTAAAGGTACGATAGCACTTTGGATATATTATGTATATGTTGAATTGTGCATTTATATAGAAAATTATTTTGATAAGAAAAAAGCCCTAATTTATAATTTTACTAAAATTGGACAATAGGCACTAACATGGACAGTTTAAATCAACAATGAAACCAACTAAGCGTAAGCGTCAAAGAATCGACGCGTAGCGATAGCGCAATTTAAGTGATAAAATATACCCAACAGAAAGGTTTAAATTCTCTGTTAGGTATATTTTTATATGTAAATAATTATTTGGTAGTCTTGACACGCAGTTGATCTGGAATGTTTTCCGACCATGGCATACATTTTTCTAGTATGTCCCTTTCTTTAATTTCCGAACTTGCTAACACTTCAAATAAATATACTAAATACTTTTCAGTTGCTAAGCCATTGGCTTTAGCCGTTTCAATAATACTATAAAGAAGTGCGCTTGACGATGCGCCTTTTGAAGTCTTGGAAAACATCCAATTTTTTCTGCCAATTACAAATGGCTTTATAGCTCTTTCGGCTGCATTATTATCAATTTCAAGACATCCGTTCGTTAAGAAAGTTCTCATATATGGCAATAACTTTTGCGCATATGCAAGAGCTTTACCTAAAGGACTTTTAGGAAGAGCATCAACAATTTCACTATCTACATATTCTTGAAATTTTTTAAGGATAGGGTCAGATTTCTTGAGCCTTATTATATGTCTATCAGCATAATAATCATCACTCCCCATGTATTGTTCCCTTAGCTCTTTTTCAATTTCATAAAGTTGCTCACAATAATTAAACCCTTCTAATGCATGTGATTGCTTTAAAGCTTCAGGGCTTAATGATGATATTATTTCAAAGAATTTTCTTCGAATATGAGCCATGCAATATAATCTTTTTATATTTTTAACCTTATTATAGCCATCATATCCATCTGTTTGAAGATAGCCTGAGAATCCTTCAAGAAATTCTTCTGCACAAGATCCAGATCTTGTTTTTTGATAATCATATAGAATTACTGGATTTTCAATGCCTCCGGAGCGATATAACCACATGAATCTTTTTGAGTTAGAATCTTTTCCGTTTTCTTCAATAACCTTCAGATATGTTTCATCGGCATGTATATAATTTCTTTTTAAGAGATCCTCTTTCATATAGTTAAAAACAGGCTTAAGCTCAGTTGCACAACTTATTATCCAATTAGATAATGTCTGTCTTGAAAGATTAACATCCATCATCTTAAAATATGATTCCATTCTATATAACGGCATTGCATATTGATATTTCATGCTCACAACATGAGCTAATAATTCATTTGAAGCCATACTTTTATATAAGAATGTATTTGGTATTTTTGCTGAAATTATATTGACTTTATCTGCATCCGCTTCGCAATTTTTGCATGCATATGTATATGAAATATGTTCCTCTATGTAAAGTTCTGCTGGCTTATACTTTAAAATCTCTTTTGATTTTTTGCCTATTACAACTAAATTATTTCCGCATTTATCGCAAACTGCTTCGGAATCATTAATTTTATGCTCAATTATGACTCTATCTAGGCCGGATAAGTTATCTTTTTTCCCTGAATGAGAAGATGATTTCTTTCTTTTATATGTAATTTCTTCAATGGTAGGTTCCTCTATTTTTAGATCACTGTTTTTTTCAGCATCATTAAAAAGAGATATCTGTCTTGAATCAACTTGCTCACTAGATTGTCCAAAAATTTTTCTGTTTTTATTAAGAAGTTGTCCTTTAAGAAAAGCTAATTCCTTTTTTAAATTATCAATTTCTTTATCTTTTGATTGAATTTGTTCTTCCATTTTAGAAATCAATAATTTTGTTTTTTCATCGAGCTGATTCTCTAAATCTAAAATATCCATTTTTATACCTCACAACAAATATAGGCATATATTACCACAAAGCCCTTAATTCCGAAACTTGTAAAAGTTCAAAATTAAGGGCTTATAGCAATATTTGCTTTAAAAGCTGTTTCTTACTTCAATTGGCTTAAATTTAGACTTAGTTCTAACTTCATATCCCATAAGCAGCCATTTCAATTCTTCTTTGTTAATCTTAAGAGCTTCGTCTGGAGTCATCGGCCATTTCAATTTACTATTTTCAAGTCGAAAATAATATAGCCAGAATCCTTCATCAAAGTGGAGGATTTTAATTCTATTCATTTGCCTATTACAAAAAACAAACAAGGCTTTTTCAAACGGATCCAGCTTTAGCTGCGTTTGCACGATAACTACTAGTCCATCAATGCTTTTTCGCAAATCTGTTATACCACATGCAAGATAAACTGTATTAACTTTATTAAGATTGAACATTTGTAATCAGATCCTTAAGTAAATTACTTAAAATAGCTATTTCATTAGCCGGTACATGTACTTTAGCTACTCCTATTTCTATTATTATATTAGGTCTATCAGCTTGAACTACAGTAATCTCAGTTCTTACTCTTTTTTCTTTCATAGAAATTGCATGAAACTGTAAATTATTATTTTCATTATTAAGCTTCTTTTTATAGTAATAGAATTGACTTTTAGTAATGTGATTTGAATTGCAGAAATTTCCTAACGTTCCTTCGTAAGAAGAAAAGCCAGCAACTATTTCTCTCCAATTTATATTTTCATTATTATTCATATAGATAAACCTCCATTGTTAAAATCTATGCTAATTTTAACAATGGAGGATTGCATTTTCTATCCGTTAATTTTTTTACGCTTACAATAATATATCTAAGCTAATGCTTTTAAGTTTGAATAAGATTTATATGCTTGTAAAATACCTCCGATAAATAAACCAACTGAAAAGCCAGATAATAATGAATACAAAATATTAAAGAAAAGTGTACTGTATAGCAATGGATTAACAGCCATAGCAACATTTAGCAGATATTTAGCAAAAAAATTAGTCATCATAATAGTTATTGATAAATATGAGCCAGTTTTATATAGAGAGCCATCCTTTATATATATTTTTCTATATCGAGAATATAAATAATATGATATTAAAGTACCGAAACACATACAAATACTATAGAAAATCATAGAAATGCCTATATAGCTAAAGTTTGTTAGTAGCTTTTCTAAGCCCCAAATAATAAAAATAGATGGCATAATGAACATTTTAGGAAGTGATAACTCACCATCTCTACTAGCTTTAATTCCACGCTTTAAAAGATAAATAAATATAACCCAAACATAAAAAGGAGTTTGGCTAAATACCTCTGAAATAATATTAATAATCATCATAATAATATAACCTTCTTTCTTAATTCATATCATGTTGTAAGAGTACAATACAAATTAAATAAGAACAATACGTATTTACGTAAGCGGTATATTTATATAACTAAGCGGTATTAAAACTAATATAAAAATAAGCAGAAGCCTACTGTTGTTTGTTGTTTTTTCTATTTCTATCTAAAATCTCATTCATTTTTTTTACGTCTATTTTCTCATATTGATAATTAATGAGTCGTACACATATGTAAATTAATATAACTTCAATAAATGTTGAGAGCATTAATAATAAGGACATATTCCAGTTAAAAAGATAATTTGACGCAGCAATCATTAAACAAATTACAATTATATATAATAATGGGTTAAATATTGAGTCCTTAGAAATAATATATTTATTGATAACTATCTTTATTAATGAAAATGATAATGATAAAGCTAATAATTCACAAATCTTTTCATTATCTAAAGATTGTTTTGTAATAAGCTGAAATATTGTTATTACTGTAAAAACTACTGAGGTTAATTTTAATATTTTGTTTAAATATTTAAAGGTCATTTGCTATCCCTCATTCCCAATTTGTTTTTTAAATTTGCAACATATCTTCTTGAAATTATTACTTTTTCATTATTAGTTAAAAGGGTCTCTAGATTTCCGCTTAACTTTGGATAAAAAGAGTGTATCTTATCAATATTGAGTAGCAAGGATTTGGAAATTCTAATAAAATTCATACTAGATAATTGTTCCTCAAGAACATACAATTTCTCGGAAATTTCATATGTTTGAGTTTTGGTATAGATGAATACTTTTCTATCTATTGATTCTATATAAAAAATTTCATCCACGTTTACTTTGTAATATTTTTCTTCTTTTCTTCCAAGTAAGTGTTTAATAACCTCATTTGATGATGTCAGTAATTCTATGGCTTCAGTAATTTTTTCTTGAACATTGTGTACGTTAAAAATAACTTCTTCCTCTAATTCAGAAGAGATAATGTTTATACTAACCTTCATTTTTACACTCCTACAAATTAAATACTGTTAATATATAAAATCATATAGCACAGTTTCATAAATAATCATTATTTTTATTTAAACATTCTTCTAAACAAAATATGATAATCATTTTCCATAAAGTACATACTTATTTATATATAAAATATCATATAGACTAAAATAAGTAAATTGCAGAAATTACTTCCTTAAGAATGGAAATTTAATATTTTATATAGTAAGTTTTTTTATATTACGTTTTAAATGTAAACTTATTATGGAAATATATATTTTATAAAAGCCTATGTTAGATTTAGTATAAATCCGACATAGGTTAAATTTAATAATGAAATAGAAGTTAATTTTAGGAAAAAGAAAACACAAAAAGGTTGATTAAAATTTATTATATTCCTTGGCGATAAATAGATGGATTCTTATTCATTTTCTTTTTAAAGCAGGAGCTAAAATAATATTGATTTACATAACCAACCTTTTCGCTAATTTCTTTTAAAGATAGATTTGTATTTTCTAAGAGTTTGCAAGCATTTTCTATTCGTATATTTGTTATAATAGCACTTATGTTTTCACCAATTTGCTTTTTGAATAATGCACTTAAATATGCTGGACTAACATTTACATATAAAGCAATTTCGTTTAAGGATAAATCTTTTTTACTATAATTATCTTGAATATATGTAATTACGTTGTTACAAAGATATTCATGCTGATTTTTTATTGATTCATCAAGTCTATTACAAATAATCTTGAAAATATCAAAAAGCCAATTAATTATTTCGGAACTGTTACAAATTGTACTTAAGTTACTGTATGTATTTACTATAATATTTTCAATATCATTAGTATTTATAGACATGTTATATAATAGTTTTAGCACATTACTTAAAATGGAATATATATTGTTAAATATTAAATACTTATTGTTACAATTTATTAGAATTTCTTCATAAAAATCTTGTATCCAGTTTTTTATGGAGTTTAAATCTTTTTTATAAATAAGTTGAATTAGCTTATCTTCTTTGGCATAAAGATAAACACTATTATTTACATTATTTTTTCTAACAATATCATGAATATCAAATATGTTTTTTTGAGGAAAGAAAAAATTATATTCAAGTGCTTTACATGAATTATCATAAGAAATTTTCATGTTCCAAAAAGAATCAATAACGCTTCCTATGCCTATATTTAATTCAAATATATCACTTTTATAATGTTCCATGAATGAATTAAGTATATCGTGAACTTTATTCAGCAAGTAATTTCCATTTGGGTAATTTCCACCAATAATTGTAATTATATCGTCCCGTTCGATTAAAAGATGATATAATTGAAACTTAGAAAAAGCAGATTTAATATGATCACCTAAGTCTATTAATGAAATATGATATTTTTCAATTCCTAAATCATTTTTTAATGTTTTAGAGTTTGTTATTTTAAAATTTAATGTCAAAAAATATTTTGAATTTAAATCTATATTTAAGTAATCCGGATATTTAGAAAGATTGTATTTTGCTTCATCAGTGTTTAAATGTATTAATTCTGAAAAAAACTTACTTATCATTAATGGGCGACTTTCATTTAAGATTTTACGATTCCTTTTTTCTTTCTCTAATTGGACGAATGCATTATTAATAATTGTGCTGAGATAATTATAATCAATAGGTTTTTCTATGTAATCATAGACCCCAACTCTGATAGCCTCTCTTGCGTATTCAAATTTATCAAATGCGCTTATAAGTATAATCTTTATATTAGGATTAAATTTTAATATTTGCTTTGACATCTCTAGTCCAGATATTATAGGCATTTCTATATCTGATATTATTAAATCAATATTAGCAGATTTAACAGCATCAATAACAGATTGTGAATCATAAAACATATATGCTACTTCTGAATTTAAAGATTTCCAGTCTATATTTTTATAAATACCTTCAACAGATAAATGATTATCATCTACTATAATTACTTTTCTCAAAAATACGTCTCCTTACATATATATTTTAAATAATTTGATTTAATATCATTTGAATTTTGGTGCCACTGTCTAGATCACTAGTAATTTTTATATGTTCTTTAGATATCTTTGAAGAAGCTAACCTAGCATTTACATTACTTAACCCTAGATATTTATTATCGACACCATTATTTTTTAGGATAGATTGTATGTCAATAAGCTTGTCAGTATTAATACCAATGCCATTGTCTTTAATGGTAATTAAAATATAATTTTCATAATAAACGATAGATATATCTATACTGATTTTATTTTTACATTGTCCAATTCCATGCTTAATGCAATTTTCAATAAGTGGCTGAAGTGTAAGTTTTGGAATTAGAAAGTTTTCGATACCTTCATCCAAATAAAAATTCCAAGCTATATTTCCATCTTTGCATATGCTCTCCATTGATAAATATAATTTAGAAATTTCTAGTTCTTCTTTAATTGGTATTAAATTTTCAGAGGTACGAAGTACGTATCGATAGAACTTTGATAAGTCTATAATAATTTGATTTGCAATATCAAATTTGCCTATGGAGTTACATATGTGAATAGAATCCAGTATATTATATAAAAAATGAGGATTGATTTGTGTTTGTAGTAAATCATAATTCAATTTTTCTTTTTTTATTGATAAATCTAAGATGGTATTGAAATTATTATTTATTGTATTTATCATATCTTGAAAAATTAATGCTATATAATCAATATCGTCACAATGTACGGAGTTAGGATCTATCAATTCATTAAGATTGTCAATTTGTATGCTATTATTATTAAGCTTAGCAGATTTTATTATTGTGGATAGTTTATTAAGCCTTTTTGTCAGTTCTTTTCCAAGAGAGATAGCAATAAATATGAATACAGGAGTTAGCAGTAAAATAGAGAAGAAAATTAACTTAATAAGCGGAAAAGTGTTATATAATATATATTTTTGAGGAATATCAGTAACAATATACCACTTATTCACTAGTTTTGAAGATAGAATTTCTGAATCCTTATATGAAGATAAACCATTGTGAAGATCATTTTGTTTAATAATTGAAAGTTTTTCATTATCTAAAGTACTGCCTACCTTACTTTTATCAGAGTGAGCTACAACAACTCCATCATCATCAATAATATAATTAGATATTGAATTATCTACAGTAGAATTTTTTAGTATATCTGAAAATTCATCTGATTTAATACTTACAAAATATGCGTACAATAAAGAATCATTTTTATTGTATTTAACGCTCCTATAGCAAAATATAGAATCCACTCCTAAGTTAGTATTAGAAATCATATAAGGGAAGACTTGTTTTGGTCTAAAAACCCATTTTGGAGATATACCTAAATTTATCAATTCGTTTTCAGAAACCCCATATTTCTCAATTGCCTTTAGACTGTTAAAATTTAGCTTATTATTGCTTATAATTAAACTTGGATCTACAAAAGCATTTATATAAAATATATTAAAATTATTTTTTAATACATCTATATTATTAGAAGTATTGTTAAAAGTATTTAAATAATTTGATAGAGGAAAGACAGGAGTATTATTTAAAGAATACAAATAAAATTGAATGGAATCAGCAACATGCTCAATTTGCATTATACGATTATTAATATCAACTTTTAACTGATTATTTATAAGGAGATTACTATTAATTATCTTATCTCTTGCTATTTTTACGGATGTATTATAAGAAATTAAGCCAATAGCTAGAAGAGGAATGGTAGTACAAAGTATAAAACACACTATTATTTTATTTTGAAAATTAGAAAGATATTTTTTTATAAATTTATTTACAGACTTTAATTTATAAATAATAATCATCAAGTATCCCTCTCCTTTGGCTGTGTAATATTTTAACATTAATGTTATTATAGATAATAACTATGTACATTACAATATTTATAAATTGTAAAAATCAAAAACAAAAAATATTATAAATTATAAGAAAAATAATATATTTAAATTTACTATTGGATTTAATAAAATGAATATGAAATTTAACTGAAAACGTTATATATTTAAGGGGGAAAGTTTATGAAATTAACTAAAATCATGTGTTTATTGACTTCGACAGTTATGGCAGTAACATTTTTTACAGGGTGTGGAAGCACAAAACCATCAAGTGCTGAAACTTCAGCAAATAAAACTGAAAAAATAACATTAATGACAGTTGATACAACTTTTAATGAGGGTTTTCAAAAGTATATTGAAAAAGCAGAAAAGGCTACAGGAATAAAAATAGATACTATTGCTTGCCCAACTAATACAGACGATAGACAAGCCAAAATTACAACTATACTTTCATCAAAAGATTCTAGTGTAGATGTTATAACAATCAATGATGAAATGATCAGTGCATTTAAAAATACTGGCTTCTTAGAACCTCTACAAAATACTGTTATGAAAAATGATGTAGTATCGCAATTTCCTAAAGATTATATAAAAGATTTAATACAAGTAGGAGACAATATATATTCCGTACCTATGTATATGGAGATACTAGGCTTTTGGGTTGATCAGTCAAAAGTAAAAGCACTTGGTTTAGATGCAATAAAAACAAAAGAAGATTTTGAAAAGTATGTTAAGGCCTACAGCAAAGATGGGAAGTATGGATATGGTGGTGCATGGGAAAAAACTTATGTATTTAATGAAATCGGAACTTTTGTAAATTTGTTTGGTGGAGACTATTATGATTGGACAAACCCTAAAACAAAAGAAGCAGTTAAATTCATGCATGATATGGCTAAAAATGGCGAAACTCCTATAGCTCAATTGGCTGATCAATATGATCCAATGATGCAAAAATTCTTTGATGACGACTATGCATCAATATTTATGTATACAGGTGCTATGAAGAATTTTGTTAATTCTGGTAGATATGGTGAAAACGGAATAACTTTAGCGCCAATGCCTACTTTTGAAAAAAATAGTGCTTATATAGCTTGCTGGAATTATGTATTAAATTCAGCATCAGAAAATAAGGAAGCTGCAATTAAATTCTTGAATTATGCAGCAAGCCCACAAGGAGAAAAGGACTATTATGAGATGACTTCAAGGTTGCCTGCAAGGTCTGATGTAATAAATGATTCAAACTTTAAAATAGAAGGGCTTAGTGCAATTAAGGGGTATTTACAAAATACTGAGCTTCACGGACGCCCAATGGCACCTCAAGCTATGGAATTTATAAGTTCTATGGGATCATTATTCCAAAGATATGTCTCTGATGAAATATCTCTAGATGAGTTCTGCCAAAAGGCACAAGTAGAAGTAAATAAATATGCTAAAAAATAATTAAGTCTAAATATTAAAAAATTCATGCCTAAATTAAATAGTAGTAGCATTAAGAGTTGTTAGTTTATTTAGGTATGAGTTAATTATAGAAATACGTTATAATCTTATTTTTTAACAAAGGAGTTTATAGTAATAGAAAATTCAAATTATTATAGCAATTATCAAAGATTGGAGGAGAATATGAGTAATAAACGTAATAAGATATGGATAGCCTGGATGTTAGTAGCACCTGTATTAATACTAAGAGGTTTCACAACAATATATCCAATATTCACTACCTTTAAGAATAGTTTTTTTGATATGAGCTTACTAAGAGGTGGAGAAGCGAAATTTATTGGTACTCAGAACTTCATACAAATGTTTACTGATGAAAAACTAGCTACATCAATAGAATTCACTGTTATATTTACAGTAGTTTCTATGATATTACACGTTGTATTAGGTGTAGGACTAGCATTAATGTTAAATATAAAATTTAGAGGTAGAAAGTTTTTAAGAACAATTGTCTTAATACCATGGGCAATGCCAATGGTTGTTGCAGGCCTTGCTGCAAGATGGGCTTTTAATGATACTTATGGTCTTATAAATGATTTAGTAAGGCGAATATTACCTAGTTTTCACTACGATTGGTTAATTAATGAATTATCTGCAAGGATAGCGGTAATTTCAGTTGATTTATGGAAGGATGTCCCTTTCTTTGCGATACTAGTATTAGCAGCATTGCAGTTTATACCATCAGATCTTTATGAAGCAGCTAAAATAGACGGAGCAGGAATAATTAAATCATTTTTTTCAATTACATTGCCAGGAATAAAAAACACAGTATTAACACTATGTATCTTTTTTACAATGTGGAGGCTCACTAGTTTTGATGTTGTGTATTCAATGACATCAGGAGGACCGGGAGACTCAACAACATTACTATCTTATAGAATAATGACAGAAGCATTTACAAATTTAAATTTAGGATATGCATCATCACTAGCAGTAGTTTTATTTGCGGCAATGGTAGTTTTAACATTAATTGATGTTAAATATATAAAGAAAATAAATAAATAGGGGTGATAATTATGAATTTTAAAATTAATAAGACTGTACCTTTTGTTGTAAAATGGGGGTTAACTGTTATTATGTCTGCTGCTATATTAATACCTCTATATTGGATTTTTATATCATCCATTAAACCGTCAAATGAATTATTTACAGCACCTATAAAATATATTCCAACTAATATTACCTTTGAAAATTATAAAAAGTTATTTTTTGAGTTAAAGCTAGGAGAAAAAGCTTTAAATACATTATTTATAACTACAGCTGCATTAATAATATCTACTATTATTTGCTTAGTAGGAGCTTATTCATTTTCAAAATATAAGAGTAGAGGTTTAAAAATAGCTTATGGAGCTATAGTATCTTCAGCTTTAATACCAGGAATAGTAACTGCAAGACCATTATACGATTTTATGAACAAATTCAATTTGGTGGATACTTTTTTAGGGTTAATAATATTATATACAAGCGCATTAATACCATTCACAATTCTAATATTGAATAATTTCTTAAATGAAATACCGACATCAATATACGAAGCAGCAGAAGTAGATGGATGCAGAGCTATACAAAAAATGTTTTATGTGACACTACCTTTAATGAAGCCAGCTATAGCAACCATAAGCATAATTAATTTTATTACATGTTTAAATGACTTATTTACACCATTGTTTTTTGCAAGAAAAATAGAAGTATTAAGTGTTGGAATAACTACAATACCTAAAGAAACAACTTATAGCATGCCTTGGGATCTAATTAGCACAATGGGATGGATAATACTTATACCAATAATATTATTTGTATTATTATTTGAAAAGCAAATTATGGATGGTATAATGGCTGGCGGTGTAAAAGAATAATTGATTAGAGAGGAGAGTTTATTATATGAGTAATTATTTATTTGCAAATGGACTTACTAGTTTATCAGTGCTAAAAAATGCACGTTCTCGTGCTATCAATGCAGAAAATCCAAATGGAGAAAAAGGTAAAGGAGGAATGGCTGCAAGTTATTTAGGACCTTCAAGAAAAGGAAGCCCTTGTTTAAGAGATATAGAGCCAGGAAAAACGGTGACATTAGCTGAAGTAGATGGACCAGGGATTATAACTCATATATGGATTACGGTTGATAATAAAACAACTGATGCAGATTGTAATGTTTTAAGAGATTTAGTTTTAAGAATGTATTGGGATGAAGAAGAAGCACCTTCAGTGGAAAGTCCTCTTGGAGATTTCTTTTGCTGTGGCTTTTCAAGAGAGTGTATTGTAAATTCAATGCCAATAGTAGTAGTTCCATCTAGAGGAATGAATAGTTATTTTCAAATGCCATTTCATAAAAAAGCTAAAATTACACTAGAGAATCAACATGATAATACTATACCAGCATTTTTCTATCAAATAGATTACTGCTTGTATGATGAATTACCAGAAGATATTGCTTATTTTCATGCTCAATGGAGACGTGAGCGTATAACAGAATTACAGAAAGACTATGTAATTATTGACAATATAAAAGGAAAAGGGCATTATGTAGGAACATATATAGCATTGACAACATTAGAAAGATATTGGTGGGGAGAAGGAGAAGTTAAATTTTATATAGATGGCGATAAAGAATATCCTACAATTTGTGGAACAGGAATGGAGGATTATTTCGGAGGTTCTTGGAGCTTTGCATCACAGGTTGATGGCAAGACAGTAGAAAATACTTATTGTACGCCGTTTCTTGGATATCCATATTATTCAGCAAATGATGATTTAATACACAATCCATATCATAATAATGATTGTCCACCGATGCGAGGATTCTATCGTTGGCATATACCAGATCCAATTCATTTTCAAGATGATTTAAAAGTTACAGTGCAACAAATAGGAGTATGTTACAAAGGATTATTTGAACGACAAGATGATCTTGCATCAGTTGCATATTGGTATCAATCAGAGCCACACAATAAATTTGAAAAATTAATGGATAAAAAACAACGTTGGCCAAGATAAATAAAAAAATTAGAAAAGATTAGATTGATGTTAGAATTTTAAATATATAAAGAGGGGGGATTATTATGAAATATGGTGCGATTGAAGCAGGTGGAACAAAATTTGTTTGTGCAGTAAGCAATGAAAATCTTGAAATTATAGAAAGAGTCAGCATACCAACGACAACACCTGATGAAACAATGAAATCTGTATTTGAGTTTTTTGACAAATATAATTTAGAAGCTATAGGTATAGGGTCATTTGGGCCTATTGATGTGAATAGAAAATCAAAAACTTACGGATATATAACAACCACACCAAAATTAGCTTGGGCGAACTATAATTTTGTTGGAATTATAAAAGATAGATATAATATTCCAATTGGCTGGACGACAGATGTAAATGCAGCGGCACTCGGAGAGTTAAAAAAGGGTGCAGCATTTGGGTTACAGAGTTGTGTTTATTTAACTGTAGGAACTGGAATCGGAGGAGGTGCAGTGATAAATGGTCAGCTCTTAGAAGGATATGGTCATCCGGAAATGGGGCATATTTTAGTTCGCATGCATAATAATGATAAATATGAAGGTGCATGTCCTTATCATTCAAATTGCTTAGAAGGAATTGCATCAGGCCCTGCTATAGAAGAGCGATGGGGGAAAAAAGCATATGAATTAGAAGAGAATAAAGAAGTATGGAAAATAGAAGCTTTTTATCTTGCACAAGCAGTAATGACATATACGTTAATATTAAGTCCAGAACGTATTGTTCTGGGTGGTGGAGTAATGAAGCAACGTCAATTATTTCCACTTATAAGAAAAGAAGTAGAACAATTAATGAAAAAGTATGTTGCAATGCCGAACTTGGACGAATATATTGTACCTCCAGCTCTTGGAGATAATTCCGCAATTATGGGATGTTTGCTTTTAGCTCAAAAGACAAATGAGAATGTATAGATTAGATTTTTTAGAGTTTTTTGAAATAAGAGTATTAATCTTCTATAGAAAGTGTTCTTTAAAACTTCAGTAACTTAACTTGAAAGAAAATAATCTGCTGAATTAAAGTCAGCAGACTATTTTTTTTAGGGGGTTAAGGTTCTATTGATTGTGGGAATCTGAAAACATTGTCATGGTCATAAATCTTTTTTATTATTCTAAGGGTTCCATAATTTTCACCATAGTATTCATAGCCATAATATTTAAGCCCAGCATAAGGGAAGTTTACATAAGAGCCATTAGTTATGGTTTCCACATATTTAAAAACTTGTGATACCCAGTTTTTAAATATATTGCCATCTTCATATTCTTCCCAATCTGCTGTTATTCCTATAATATAGCTGGCATCTCTATAGTAATAAGCTGAATAATCACTGGAGAAATCTTTTATCTTACCGCCTAAAGTATAAAGTCTTATAAAACAATCATCTCCAGGGCTACAATCTATATACTTAATTAAGTTTCTGATATTTGTTTTACTTAGATGACAATAAACAAATCTTCCAGTAGCTTTAAATCTATCAGGAGGCCCATAAAAAGAACCAATGGCTTTAACAGCATCTATAAAAGGTACATATTCTATTAAAGAGTTATCTAGTAAACCTGGGAGCAGCAAAAACTCTTTTAAAATCTTTTCAGCTTCAGACTTAGGTCCATAGAAGAATCCATTTAAATATATGCCTTTTTTACTTAAACCAGCAAAACAGCTAATCCTTTTATCAGCAGTTCTTAGCCAACATTGCCATAGGTTAATAAATTTTCCCCTGGAAATATTATTCCATCTAAGCTGTATAAGAGTAATATAATTTACCTTATGAAGTCTAAAAGTATAGCTAGTTACAACTCCAAAGTTTCCACCACCTGCTCCTCGACAGGCCCAGAATAAATCACGGTGTATATGATTATTGGCAGTTATTAGATCACCTTTGGCATTAACCAATTGCAGCTCTATAAGGTTGTCCGATACTAAGCCAAAGTTTCTACAGGATAAACCTATTCCTCCACCTAATACCAAGCCAGAAATTCCAACTGTAGGACATGTTCCGCCATTAAAGGCATACCCTTTTTCGGCAGTTATTGAGTATATATTTCCAAGTCTTGCCCCAGCTTGAATTTTTACAGTATCATTTTTAGTATTAACTTCAATCTTGTCCATAGGAGTCGTATCTATTACTATTACGCCATTATCTGTTGAATAGCCTTCATAATTATGCTTCCCTGTACGAATGCGAAGTCCTACATGATGTTTTCTGCACCATTTAATAGCGTTGGATACATCTGTTGGTGTATAACAATAAACGATAGCTAATGGAAATTTATTAATAGATAGATTATACTCAAGTCTCAAAGTTGGATACTCTTTATCTGAGGGAGTTATTACCCTTCCTGTTAATCCATTTAATCTCATTTTCTTTCTCCTTTGTTAAAATACATTTTTCTTTATTTTATGTTGCGAGTATCATAGAAGTGATATGGAGAAACTCAAAAAATACCAGTTATCATCATTATTTTGTATAAGAAGAAAGTTAATGACAATTCTATGAATATAAGAATTTGTATATGATAATGAATAAGCTTAAGATTCTAAATAAAATATAAAATTGATAATAGGTTGAGTTGAAAAGATAATATATTTTGAAATTGAATTTGTACATTTTTTTTATTGAGCATTTGGTTTACCAAAATTTTAGATGTAAGTTTATTACTGCAATATATATGTGCATAAATGATACAGAAATATTTAAGAATTAACTATATTGTTTTTGAACATGATATTATTTTCTATAATTGAAATTTTACTAGGAGGACTTAAAATGAGTAAAATAAATGTATTAGATATATCTTTCGATTTTTCAGGACAAAGTGATGCTATACATCCAGTTATATTGGAAGATGAGAATGAAATGATATTAATTGACTGTGGATATCCAAATTTTTTGAGCTTAATAGAAGAAGCTGCATTAGCTAAAAATATTAATGTAAAGGATTTATCTAAAATAATTATTACACATCATGATTATGACCATATGGGAGCTTTAGCAGAATTTAAAAGAAAATATCCTAAAGTAAAAGTATTAGCATCAGAAGAAGATGCTCCATATATTGATGGAAGTAAAAAATCATTAAGATTACAACAAGCTGAAAATATATATGATTCATTATCAGAAAATGAGAAAGTAGAAGCAGATCATTTTCATAAAATGCTTCAATCTATAGAAAGTTGTAACGTTGATATAAAGTTAAAAGATAGGGATTATTTCGATTGTTGTGGAGGAATTGGAATCCTAGCTACACCTGGGCACATGCCTGGACATATATCCATTTATCATAAAGAAAGTAAATCATTAATAACAGGAGATGCCTTAGTTGTAGAAAACGGAGAACTTGTTATTGCAGTACCTCAATATACCCTAGATATGAAAGAAGCCCAAAATTCTGTTAAAAAGTTT